>CBFCZM010000381.1:0-2938 GCA_965602565.1 uncultured Anaerolineae bacterium | reverse complement strand
CACACTACGCCAGCATGAAGATGCCAGACAGCCGGGCTAGACAGCCCGGCCTACATGCGGATGTCATGTAGGTTGGGCTCCCCTCACCGGGGACAAGGCCTGGGCTACCATACACGGTAGCGTGAAAGCCCTTGGGCCCGCAGAGCGGATCGGAGAAGGTGGTTTCCGAAGTAGTAGTAGACCCTCGCACCAAATGCCCCATCCGCCGCCGGCGTGGTATACTAGCCTTCGGCGGTTGGGCGTGGTTGTAGCGCGGTGCGCGAGGAGGAACGTTGGAGGTCATCATTGAGTAGTCAGGCACAGATTGCCCGGCGATGGTATCGTCTGGACAACGCCGCAAATGTCTATCCGGCGATCAGGAGCCGGCGGCGACCGGGTCTGTTCCGGGTATCTGTGACGCTCAAGGAGCCCGTGCAGCCCGAACTGCTCCAGCAGGCGCTCAATGCGACACTCAAGCGCATTCCCAGCTTCTCTGTGAGGATGCGTTCCGGGCTCTTCTGGCACTACTTCAGCCATTCAGACGACACGATTCACATCCAGGAGGATGTGATCAACCCCTGTATGAGCCTGTCATCCAAGAAGGACAACGGGTTCCAGATCCGCGTGCGTTATCACGACCGTCGCATTGCGCTGGAAGTATTCCACTCGGTCTCGGATGGCTCAGGGGCGATGGTCTTCCTCAAGACGCTGCTGGCCCAGTATCTGGCGCTGCGCGGCTTCAGCATTCCCCCTTCGCACGGTGTGCTCAGCTGCGAAGCGTCGCCCAGACCCGGTGAAGCGGTGGATGAGTTCAGCGCCTTCGCCGGCCGGAGCTCCGCCAGGAGCCGGCGGGAGCGACGCGCCTATCACGTCCCCGGCACCAAACTACCGCATCGTGACATAGAGATCACCACGGGCACGCTGCCCCTGGAGGCTGTGAAGACTGAGAGCAGGCGCCATGGCGTATCTATCACCGAGTACTTGACGGGGGTGTATCTCTACGTCCTGAACGGCATCCAGAAGGCAGAGCGCGGACACCGTCCACTTCCTGTCAAAGTCCAGGTGCCGGTCAGCCTGCGCCGGTTTCATGCCACCGAAACTCTGCGGAATTTCTCATCCTATGTCTGCCCCGGCATAGACCCGACGCACGGCGATCACACCTTTGAGGAGATACTGTCGTCCGTGCATCACTTCATACGGTACGAAGTCACCGACAAACACCTGCGATCGCGGGTCGCCACCAATATCCGGACCGAACGGAACTTCCTGGTTCGCATGATGCCCGTGTTCATCAAGGATCGTGTGATCAGTATGGGTTACAGGCTCTCGGGTCCTGCGATCTACACCAGCGTAATGACAAACTTGGGCGTCGTCACGGTGCCGCCTGAAATGGCACAGCATGTGGAGACATTCGACTTAACATTGGGGCCCGCTCAGGAGACGAACGTCAACTGCGCGGTGCTCGGCTACGATGGCAGGCTGCGCATCGATTTCGCACGCGTGATCGAGGAACCGATCGTCGAACGGGCCTTCTTCACCTTCCTGGTTCAACAGGGGATTCCGGTGAAGGTCGAGAGTAACAAGGAGTAGGCGGCGTGCCCTATTGCGTAAGTTGCGGCGTGGAACTGAACATCAGCGCGAAGCGGTGTCCTCTATGCGACGTGGAAGTCGTGCTCCCGGCTGCCCTCCTCGCACCCGCCACCGGCAGTAGCTTGCCTCAGCAGCGGGACACAGTGGCGAGCGCCTTTGACAAGAAGCTCTGGATCCAGGCGGTCTCCGTGCTTATGGCCATTCCCGCCCTGATGTGCGTGGCGATCAACGCCGTCTCCGGTGAGGGCATAACCTGGTCGCTGTATGTCGTCGCCAGCCTGGGGACCGCCTGGGTATGGTGCGTCAGCCCATTCCTCTGTCGGCGCAATATCGCACCGCTCTGGATTGCCATCGATGCGACGGCATTCCTGGGACTCCTATACGTGATCGATCATCTCTGGCCGTCGGCCGGCTGGTTCCTGCCGCTGGCATTGCCGATCACCCTGTGCCTGGATGGCCTGCTCCTGTTAGTTGTGGTGCTCGCCCGCAGGGGAGTCCTCCGAGAGCTGCACATCGTAGCGGCAGCGCTTATGGCCTTCGGTGTGTTTTGCATGGCAATAGAAGCTGCCGTTGACCTGTACGTCACCAACACGCTGACGCTGCAATGGTCGCTACTCGCGTTGGTCTCCTGCTCTTCTCTAGCACTGATTGCCACGTTGCTGCAGCGGCACAGGGGCATCGTCGAGGGCATGAAGTTCTGGCTCCGGATGTAGTGGTCAGGTTGCAGCATCACGCATTATCCGCCCTCGGCAACGGCGAATCGAGGTGTAGGGGTCATTCTGTCTGTATGCGTGTGGCCCGGTGCCAGCCAGGCCGCGCCACGGGAACGAGAGATGCCAGCGTAACGGCGGTAGCCGATAGCTGCACCTCGAACGCACCGATGCCATGAACGGCGAGGGTATCCTCATCCCCACCGGCGGGCCGGGCCTCAGCGCGCTGATGTGCGCTCACCGAGTTGCCGTCCACAGCGGTGCCGCTGCCGATGTCAATAGCCGGGCTGCCTGAGTGGAGGGCATGGGTCCACGTGGAACCGCTGCTATCCCCCAGCGCGCCCTGGAGACATGGGAGTTGTCGTTGCGGCTGATAATAGCCTGATCTGCACCGGGGTCGGTGGTAGCGACCTCAGGCTTCCGATGTACACTGTGATGGCTTTGGTCGCTGCCACACACTCAAGCTGCTTTCGAGGAAGCGCAGTGGCGCCATTGCGCTGTTTTTCGGTCCCGAACCTTGGGATGGTTCTGACACGCCAAGCATCTCCATGCTCACCGAACCGAAGGTGTCGGCCTGGGCAAAGCAAGACCCCTGAACCAGCCCCCAATCTTCGGCTAACTACATGGGGAGGCAGATCAATGCTGGAAACACAGACGTT
>CBFCZM010000380.1:0-2943 GCA_965602565.1 uncultured Anaerolineae bacterium | reverse complement strand
GTGGCGGACGGCGACAACCTTCAGGCCGAGGTCCTGCAGCACGTCACAGACGTGCCGAGTAGTCTGCGACTTGCCACACCCTGTGCGCACGGCACAGACGGCCACCACGGGCTTGTGGCTCTCAAGCATCGTCGCCTGTCCGCCCATCAAGCGAAAATCAGCACCGCAGGCGATGACCGCCGAAGCTTGGTGCATCACGTACTCATGCGGCACATCGGAGTAGGAGAACACGACTTGGCCGACATCATTGTCCTCGATGAGCTGCGCAAGCTCCGATTCCGGGTGGATCGGGATGCCTTCAGGGTAAAGCCCACCGGCCAACTCCCGTGGGTAGCGTCGCCCGTCGATATTGGGGATCTGCGTGGCCGTGAATGCCACGATCTCATAGCGATCGCTATCGCGGAAGTAGGTGTTGAAGTTGTGGAAGTCACGCCCTGCAGCACCCATGATAATGACCCGAACCTTCTCCATAGAAGTCAGCTCCTTTCAGAGATTGCTCTGTGCGCCGGCGTGGGCTTGGCAAGCTGCGGCCGGGCCCGCGCCACGCCTACTCCAAGAACATGAAGCAAGCATAGCGCAGACGTCCTGCGGACTCAAGTGAGCTTCGAGAAGAAGGCGGCGCTATTCTTCCTTAGCAGGAAGAACGGCGCCGCTCACATAGGAGTTGCCGATAGCAGTCAGTCGCCCTCAGCCAGAACTCGCGTTACCTCATCCTGGTGCGGCACCAACGCGCCCAGCACACCGTTGACGAAGCGTGGGGAGCTGTCCGCCCCGTACTCTTTGGCTAACTCAACGGCCTCGTTGATGGCCACCTTGAAGGGGACACGCCCGATGGTGAATTCATAGAGCGCTATGCGCAACAGGTTGCGATCCACAACGGCAACCTGATCCAGCGGCCACTCAGGGGCGTGAGACTGGATATAGAGATCCAAATGTGAGGTCGCAGCCGTGACGCCTTCTACCAACCGGCGGGCGTAGGCAGACACGCGGGCATTGGCGTTCGATTCCGTGGCAAACCGCTCACGGAGGACTGCAGCCGGCGCGTGTCCCACGAGATCGACCTCGTATAGCGCCTGCAGCGCTAGCGCACGCGCCAATCGGCGCTCACCCTTCATGAAGAACTCCTTGCCCGCACAGTATCCCCGTGCGCGGTCGACCGACTACGGTTCTAGGCCGACTCCGCCGTTGACCATTCGTCGGCCTGCGAGTACGTCACGTCCTCAATGTGGACGTTCACGGCATCGACGGGCATCCCAATCATCTGCTGAACGGCTCGGGTGACCTCGTACTGGACCTTGCGCCCCAGCTGCAGCAGACTCTGGTCGGGGCCGGCGCGGATATGCACATCGACGTAGACCCGCCCTTCCCTGACCTGAACCACCACCGACTTGCCGGCCATGCCCAGCAACCGATCCACATCACGCTCTGCGATGTCCACAACGCCGGGAACCCCCAGGGTCGTCAGACGAGCGATCGTCTCCAAGACCGTGGGCTCCACTGTTACTGCACCGGGAATCGTCTTGCGCTCCATGAAACTCCCCTTCACTGATCTCGTGTGCTGGACACCTTCCCAGCAGCGACACATGACCCCGAGTTGTCAACAAAACGGACGGGCCTCCGCAGAGGCCCGAGCATATGTAATCCGTACCCACTCACCTGCCGGGAACCAAACTCGGGTGCACTTGATCTGAGCCTGGACCACGATGCCTCCAGCACGCCAAACCAAACTCCAAGGTGGCCCAAGACTAGCTGCCGTCAACCTGGAGGACCTGACGTCCCCGGTAGTGCCCGCAGTGGGGACACACGTAGTAGGGTCGAACCAATTCGCCGCACTCATCACACTGGACTTGCGCGGGAAGCTTCGCCGTGGGATAGCTGTTGGCCCGCCGCCGGTCACGTCGGCCGGGCGGGGTTCGTCTCTTTGGTACTGCAGGCATGTCTACTTCCTCTCCCTTATGTCGTCAATAGTCTCGCCCGCGCCGGATCTGCTACCAGATCCCGCCAGAGCGCAGCGACAATTATACAGAATACCGGGCTTCTGTCAATCTCGCCCGTCAGAGAGCGCGGCTTCGCGATCCGCTTCCAGCCGGTGCAGCCCATTCTCCGCCACCCTGAGCTGCCGCGTGAGTTCGGCCTGGAGCGAGCTGAGAGAGTTGAAGACATATTCATCGGAATCCTTCTTCAAGCGATCCGACATCTGGCGAGCCTCCTGCACGATCATCTTGGCCTGCCGCTGTGCATCCACCACGAACTGGTGGCTGGAGGCCATCCGCTGGCCCTCTTCGCGAGCGTTGGCGATGATCTTGTCAGCCTCCTGACGTGCAGCTTCCACAACGGCATCGCGCTCCTGCACAATGCGCCGGGCCTGTTCCATCTGCTCGGGCACCGCCTGACGCAGTTGCGACAACTGGCCGCGCACCTCGTCTTCGTTCACCATGCGATTGCCCAGGAATCTCGGACACTCCTCGACAACGTAACGCTCCAACCGATCGATCAGGAAGTCGACATCCATACTCCCTCCTCTTTCAGCTCCATGAAGACGATCCCCCATGCCCTAGCCCATCCCTGGACACCCGGCACCCATCAAGGTGTCTGACGTTTCTCTTCTAGCGCGGCCAATACCAAAGGGCTGACCATGCCGGACACATCCCCGCCCGCGACGAAGACCTCTTTGATCAAACTGGCACTCACGAACGCATACTCATACCGGGTCATCAAACAGATCGTCTCCACGTGCGGCTGTAGCTGTTGATTCATCAGGGCCATCTGGTATTCGCGCTCGAAGTCCGAGATGACACGCAATCCCCGAACCAGCGTCTGAGCCCCGAGAGATCGTGCGAACTCAACCGTCATACCATCATAGGGCAGTACATCGACGTTGCCGAAGGGCTCCAGAACCGCACGGGCCAATGCCACGCGCTCACCCACCGCAAAGAGAAGTCG
>CBFCZM010000379.1:0-2965 GCA_965602565.1 uncultured Anaerolineae bacterium | reverse complement strand
GGGTTCGCGGTGGCACGTTTTCCGCGGCGGCGACCTGTAGGGCACGCCGACCGGTGATCTACCTCACCGCGGATCCACGCGCCGCCGCGCGACGATCGCAGCCGCCAGCGGCAGCAGGGCCGGCAGCAACGAACAGGGTCGTGGGGCGTGCCCTTCGACCGGCAGCCGTGGCATCACAGTGGGCGTCGCCACGTCGGTGGGCCGATGAGAAACCGGGGAATCCCCAGGGCGCTGCTGGTCAGGCGTCCCGGTGGGAGCGTCGGGCTGTACCTGGGCCGCAGTCGGGGTCGGCGTGGGCGTGGATAGGCGGAAGGGCGTCGCCGTCGGAGTGATCGTCGCGGTCGGCGTCAGCACTGCGGTGGGCGTGACTGTGGCCGTGGGCCCCAATTCCGGCGCAGCCGACGCCAGCTCCGGTGTCTCAGTCGGTGTTGGCGATGCCGGCACAGGTGTCGCCGTCGGCGGCGGCGGCGCCGGGTAGCGGTACTGCGCGGCCAGTTCCGCAGTCATCTGCAGATACGTGCGCTCATACTCAGCCGACGGTTCGATATGCGTGCAGTGCGGCCATTCGTTGTAGCTGCGTATAGCGACCCAATCGGGATCGCTGTTCACAGCCCTGGCCCAGCTCTCACGGTACGTCTCACCGCGGCGCCGCGACTCCACAGCAGCCTCCTCTTCATCGACCAGCCTGCTGTCGTCGTATCCCGGCAGCACCGTGGCGACCCAGAGATGCTCGGTGCCGTGTTCCTGGTTCCACTGGCGGACCTCACCGGCCCATCGCGCCACATCGGCCTCAGAGAAGACTCCGTCTCCTACGTCGTACAGATACAGGCCGTCGAAGATCGACAGACAGTCTGCTGAGGTGCCCTGCGCTATCCATACCATACCGTCCGCAGGATCGACACGGTTCCGCAGCGCCTCCCAAGCAGGGAGCGAGAGCACCTTCTGGCCGAGAAAGAAGACCACGGGCCGGTCCTCGTGACGGAGATAGGCGGGATGCATAGCGTGAGCCTCTTGGATCGTCACCAGGGCATCGGCAATCTCGCCCGTCGTCTGCAAGAGATCACCCGTCATATCCACCATGGCGGCGACCTTGAACCCGTACCGGTCGGCCTGCTCCAGCAGCATCTCCAGGTTGGATTCAGTTGGGTTCCCTGCCAAAGCGGGACCGTACCAGGCCTGCACGAACGCATCGATGCCCACACTCTGCGCCTCCTGAATGTGACGCTCGACAGCGACTACATCCGCGGAGACGTAGAGACTTGTGGGTTGATCGCACACCGCCGGGGCCCACGTGGACCAGTCGAACCAGGCGTAGTAGAAGGCCAGGATCAGCCGCCCGTCTTCTGCAGTCTGCTGCGCATCTTCACTGGCTTCTTGCGCGCGGACAGGTGCAGTACTCGCAGCCAGAGCCAACATAACCAGGCCAACCACGAGCAAGTAGTACTGGGGACGCCCAAGCAGCACCGATCTCCTCCTTGCGCGGTGGACCACGTCTGGTGAGCCGCATGAACGTTGTGCCGCACCTCAGTATAGAGCCTGACCCAGTGTGACACAAGTAGAGCCGCTCCGGCCCAATTTGATGAACCGGCGAACCGTCAGCTGCGCCTGCAAGGGGGATCGCTACGTTCTGCATGCTGGGCGAGCCGGGTCCGCTTGGAGCGAAAAACCTGGACACTGCCCGGCCAATCCGGTATAATCCGTACGTATCAGGACCGTCTGCCCATCCATTGCGTAAGTCTGCCGCCGCCACAGCATGGCGCCGGTCGGCGCAGAGCAGGCCAGCGCAGAACCGGTCGCCATATAGCGGCCATTCATCCGGGACAGACACCAAGGAGACCCTATGTTCCCACTTGCAGAGGGATTCAGCCGCATCCTGGGCCCGGTGTTCGGGTTCATTGTCGGGTTGATTCCACTGATTGTCATACACGAGTTCGGACACCTTATAATGGCCAAGATTATGGACGTGTGGGCGCGGGAGTTCGGCGTCGGCTATCCGCCGCGCATCCTCAAGATGTTCAACTGGGGCGAGACAGAGTTCACGCTCAACTGGATCCCGTTCGGTGGCTTCGTGCGCATGGAGGGCGAATCGACCTTCGCCGAGCGCACAGAGACCGCCGATCCTGAGGTGGTAGCGCACAGCCTCTACACCAAGAAGCCCTGGAAGCGCATCCTGATCTACCTCGGCGGCCCGACTATGAACCTCATCACGGCGTGGTTGATAGCTATCGTGATCTTCACCAGCGGCATCCCGCGTGTGCAGGCAGTGATCACAGACGTTGCACCGGATTCGCCGGCAGCCATCGCCAACCTGGAGATCGGCGACGCCCTGGTGGCGGTCAACGATGCAGACGTGGCAGACTCATTCGAGCTTCAGACTGCCATCGAGGCCGTCAAGGGACAGGAAGTGATGGTCACCGTCGCACGTGACGGTGAAGAGATCGGCATCTCCCTCACGCCCCGCGAGAACCCGCCGGAAGGCGAAGGGTCGATGGGCATCATGATTGTGGATCAGGAAGTCACCGGCAGCCTCAAGCGCTACTCGCTGCCCGAGGCCATCATCTACGGCACCCGGTATTTCGGCAACCTCGCATCGATGACCGTGATGCTACCGGTCTACGTCATCCGTATGGGCATCCCATTCGAACAAGCCCGACCCGTCGGCGTGATCGGCATCAGCCAGATCGCCGAGCAGTCGGTCAGCCAGAGTGTCGAGCTGGCGGCCCCCTACCCCTACTTGAGCCTACTCGTGATGTTGAGCGTGAGTCTGGGCATCTTCAACCTGCTACCCATACCAGCGCTGGACGGCGGCCGCATCCTCTTCTCACTTGTCGAGGCCATCCGCGGCAGGGCACTGACGCCGGAACTTGAGGAGCGCATCCATCTGGTCGCCTTTGCGGCGATGCTGGTCCTCTTCGTCGGCATCACCTTGCTGGACATCTTCATGCCGGTGACGCTCCCTTAGCCC
>CBFCZM010000378.1:0-2987 GCA_965602565.1 uncultured Anaerolineae bacterium | reverse complement strand
TGGCCCATCAGTAACTCGGCCAGTTGCGAGTTCTGGATAGGCTTGGCCATGAAATCAAGCTCCAGGACGGCCCCGCTGTCGCCGGCTTCGTCCAGCGCGTAGAACAACACAGGCACGCTCCGAGCGTCCGGAGTCCGTTTGAGCATTCTCAGGATCTCGCCGCCGTGTAATGCCGTGACCTCCTGGTCCAGGATAACAAGATCCGGCGGAGTAGCGAACAGCGCAGAACTGCAACTTCCGCCGTCCACGATGATGTGCGTGACAGCATGAAGCCCCAGATGACTGACGTGCGCTGCCAGCTTCTCGCCGGTCGCAGCATCGTGCACCAACAGCGACACCTTCGGCTGCGCCATCGGGAGCAGAGCATCCTCCCCAAGAAGTGCCGCCCCCTGCGCACCAGGTGCCGTCACTATGGGAAGCGCTACAATGAACTTGGATCCTCCACCTTCCACACCGGAGGACTGCGCACTGATTTCCCCCCCGTGCATCTCCACCAGCCGCTTGCAGATCGCCAATCCCAGCCCTAATCCGCCGTAGCCACGAGCGGTCGTGCGCTCGGACTGCCGGAACTCGTCGAAAATCGCAACCTGCTCGTCAAGCGGGATCCCCAAACCCGTATCCTGCACGGTGATGATCAGCCTACTCCCCTCCACAGACACGAGCAACGCGACCTCACCGCGATCGGTAAACTTGACAGCGTTGCGCACCAGGTTCAGAGCTACTTGACGCAACCGAGCCCGATCTCCCTGCACCTTCGGAAGACCATCAGGGATCTCGGCGCGCCACACTACCCCCTTCTCTCGCGCCAAGTGGCGCGCGATCACCGTGATGGGCTCCAACACTTCCACCATATCCAACGGCTCAGACGTCAACTGCAGTTGGCCCACCTCACTACGCGTCAGATCCAGGACATCGCGAATCAGACTATCCAGATGCTGGGCATTGACGTGGATACGCTCCAGGTCCTCTCGTTTGGTGCCACCCAAGACGTACGAATCAGCCTCGAACTCTCGCAGCAGCAGATCACTTAGGCCGGAGATCAGGTTCAGGGGCGTGCGCAGTTCATGGCTCACCGTCGAGAGGAAACGGCTCTTCAGCCGGTTAGCCTCTTCAGCCAACCGTTGTCCTTCCAGGGCCCTCTGATAGAGCCGGGCGCTCCGCATCGCCGTCACCAACTGCCAGGCGATATCCGCACACAGTTCCAGATTGCCCATGTCAAACGCCACGAAGCCGGAGGGCGCTTTTTCTGCGAAGAACAGAGGCAGCAAAGCCAGATAGAAGGGTTCATCCTCATCATAGAGACCATCTGGAGGAAAGGCACGGGTCGGGAAGTGCGGCGACATCTCACGGACGCCGGCCGGCGCACCGCGCAACCTGGACCACGCAACCGGGTCATCCCCCTCAGCTTCGTAGAGGGCTACGGCAGCGTGGCGAATTCCCAGCAGAGGCAGACTCTCGGCAAGCACGGTGAAGATCTCATCATCCTCCAAAGCAGCATAGAATCGCGACGTCATACGATTCATCTGGTTCGATATCTCGGCCCGGCGCACCAGATGCTGCGCGTGCCGCCGCTGCACGATCTCACTGATGGTCACACGCGCCTGGTGCAGCATCCCCTCAATAGTCAGCGCCGAGGTGAGACTGGAGGGCCAGGTCGCGCGTGCCACGGGCATCCACTCATGCAGCGTTGTGATGGCTAACTGCCAGGCCTGAAGATCATCCTCATGCATTGCCTCGCGCTCGAGGATCTTGTGCATCTCAAGTTGGAAGGGCTCGGCCTCACCTGTTGCCAGGCTCTCTTCACACGCCGTGACCAGACGTCCACACAACGAGCGAATAGAATCAAGGTTCAGCCGGTACATCTCGTGGGAGGTGACATCCACCAACGCATCAATGAGCTGTGACCTCAGGACCTGAGGAGAGACAAACGTCAACGCCCCCATATCCGCGTCGCTGCAATCTGCGCTGGGCTGATCTCCAAGAGGCGAACCTATGGCCCCACCGGGAGGACGGCCGCAGGACTCACGAACCACCAGGCGCGTCGGTACGCGAATCGTCACGTTGCCATCTGCTTGCCCCCTCAGGTACTTGAGAAGCAGGTACACTGCCTGATATCCCAACTCAAACATGGGGTAATGGACCGTCGTCAGCTGTGGGCTCAACGCCCGGGCTTCGATCCGGTCATCGAAACCGATGATCGAGACATCCGCCGGCACGGAAAGGCCCGCCGCGCGCAGTGCCGTGACTGCCCCGACTGCGGACAGGTCGTTGCTCGCCATCACTGCCGAAAACGGGACCCTTCGCGCCATGATCTCCGCCATCGCACGCCGGCCGCCGGGAGTCGTGTGCCGGCTGTAGGCAGTCAGCGCGGGGTCATACTCAAGCCCGAACTCGTCAAGACACGCGCGGTAGGTCTGAAAGCGGAGCCAACTGTCACTATCAGTCGCCACCCGGCCCTCGCGGCCTGCGATAAAGGCAATCCGCCGGTGGCCATGGGCAACAAAGTGGGCCATTGCTTGATGGACCCCAAGCTCGTTGTCGGGAACAACGCCGGGTCCGGCATCCTCCGAACCGGCAAAGACTACCGGATAGCCCTTGGCCAGCAGACGCTTGAAGTAATCGCGACCGTCGGGGTTGGGGACAGGCGTGACAACGATCAGCCCGTCGCAATTCGACGGACCAACCGGTACGAAGTCAGTGTCATCAAGCCATATGGGCCATGCGGGACGGACGCGGTCGACATCACGCGGGGCGCCTATACCATAGCCCACGAGCAGATTGCACCCTATCTCCTGCGCTGCGGCGTGCATGCCATGGAGGACTTGATGCAGAAAGCTGTCGGGGGTCCCATCATGGACCTGCCAGCCCGACAACAGACCAATGGTTGGACGTTCCATCCTGTTGCTGAATAGTCTCATAGGCCTGGTATGCGCACCAGAACACGTGAATCGAAAGACTTCGCCCGGCATCTTGGTGATTCCCAGCGG
>CBFCZM010000377.1:0-2995 GCA_965602565.1 uncultured Anaerolineae bacterium | reverse complement strand
CGTGCCGGCCACGACGCTGCAGGACAGCGTCGCTGGCGCTGGTCTGGCAGTGACCTACCGGGACGCTGTGTGCAGCCTCTACGCAACCGTGGGGATCCACCCAACGTCAGCCCACACGCTCACAGGTGGCGTACTTGAGACGCTGGCGGGCCTGGCGGCCGAACAGCGGGTGGTCGCCATAGGTGAGATCGGGCTCGACTACTACTGGCCCAAGAGGAAGAACCGTGGCTGGTGCTGTGCTTCTCCGGAGGTGCAGCGCGACGCACTGCGCCACCAACTGGCGCTGGCACTGGACCTCGACCTGCCAGTCGCTATCCACGACCGGGACGCGCACGGGGACACGCTTGAGATCCTCGGCGAGTGGAAGACGAGCAGCTCCCACGCGCGCGCGCGTGCACGCGGGGTCCTGCACAACTATGCCGGCGGACCGGAGCTGCTGCAAGACGTGTTGGATCTGGGGTTCTACATCGGAATGGATGGCCCTGTCACCTTAAGGAAAGCCGAAGATCTTCACGAGGTGGCCCGCACAGTCCCACTGGATCGTCTGATCCTGGAAACCGACGGGCCCTACCTCACGCCGCAGCCCCACCGCGGCCAGCGCAACGAGCCGGCCTACATACCCCTCATCGCCGCACGCATCGCCAAGCTCAAGGGCCTTGCGATCGAGCAAATCGCAGAGGCCACGACCACAAACGCAGAAACGCTGTTCGGGCTATCTCGATGATGGCTCAATGCTCGTTGGAGCCGGTGTGGTATAATCGGTTCAGCTGGTAGCTGAGAGAAACAACTCTATGAGATCACACGCACTGCAGTACCGCAGGTTACTGCGGAATGGACTCCAAGCCGTTCGCGATCTGATGTTGGCCGAATGCGCCAACATCCCATCGGCCATCCAACGGCCCATCGAGACGCTCATCGACGGGGGCGGCAAGCGTCTGCGGCCCGCCCTCGTCCTGCTCTACGCACATATGTGCGGTGCGGATCGCCAGAAAGCGCTCCTGGCAGCAGCTGGTGTGGAGATGCTCCACACAGCTACTCTGGTGCACGACGATCTGATCGACGGCGCGCGACTACGCCGAGGCGTGGAGACCCTGAATATCCACTGGTCCCCCACCGCGGTCGTTCTCAGCGGCGATACGATGTTCGCATTGGCCGCCAAGCTGATCGCCCGCACCGAAAACTCCACGCTGGCCCTGCGGTTCGCGGAGACCCTCGAATCCATCTGCGCCGGGGAACTCCGTCAGATGCTCAGCCGGGATGGCGGCGCCCTGCCATCAGTGGATGCCTACCGACAGCGCACCTATGCCAAGACGGCGTCACTGTTTGCCCTGTGCGCCGAAGCGGGACCGATCCTCGCCGCGCAGGATCAACCAGCAGTCGACAATGCGCACCAATTCGGCAGACTCCTGGGCGAAGCCTTCCAAATCACTGACGACGTGCTCGACATCATGGGCACCTCCGAGTCCCTGGGTAAGCCTATCGGTTCGGACCTGCAGCAAGGATTAGTCACCCTGCCCATCATCACCTACAGCCAATCGTTCCCGGAAGACAGTCGGCTCGTGGCCGTGCTTCAGCACGAAGCGGACGACGGAACGCTTCAGGCTCTCATCGACGACATCCGTGCCTCTGATGCAGCCGACCGGGCAATGGCCCTGGCCGATAGCCACATTGCCCAAGCCGGTACGCTGCTCAACCGGTACGCCGACACCGAGTACCGGCAGGCCATTGAGGAGATCGCCCGCTTTTCGGTCGGGCGGCGACACTAGACCCGCCATGGCGGCCACGCTATCGGTTATCATCGTCAGCTGGAACGTCCGGGATCTGCTGGAACGTGCCCTTAACGCCGTATACATGGCCGGAGCTCACACACCCCAGCTGGAGATCATCGTCGTCGACAGTGCCTCGGCCGACGGGACCCCGGAGATGATCCGGGAGCGCTATCCACAGGTCCGCCTCATCGCCAGTGACGAGAACCTCGGATTTGCCAAGGGTAACAACCGCGGCATCGCAGAAGCGCACGGCGATTTCCTCCTGCTCCTCAACGCCGACACCTTGGTCCGTGGCGACGCGTTGGTCCTTCTGGTCAGCTACCTTCTGGAGCACCCCGATGCCGGCATGGTGGGTCCCAGGCTCCTTAATGCCGACGGAACCACACAGCCATCGCGTCGCAGGTACCCCACCCTTCCGGTGCTCTTTCTTGAGAGCACGTGGCTGCATAGGCTGACCCCCAAGCGGCAGCTCGCCCGTTTCTACGTCGAGGATAGAGCGGATAGCGACGAGCAGACAGTCGACTGGATCACCGGAGCCGCAATGCTGATCCGCCGTCAGGTACTGGACGATGTCGGCGGTCTCGATGAAGGGTACTTCATGTACTCCGAGGAGCTCGATTGGTGTCACCGGATCGGCGATGCTGGATGGAAGATCGCCTACACGCCGGCGGCTGAGGTCGTTCATTACGGCGGCAAGAGCAGCGAGCAGGTGGCGCCGGCGCGCCACATCTACTTCCAATCCAGCAAGATCAGGTACACGCACAAGTATCACGGGTGGCTCGCCGCGGAGGCCCTGCGGTACTGGCTCCTGGGCCAGTACGTGTGGCAGAGCACCGTCGAGGGCCTGAAGTGGCTTGCCGGCCACCGTCGTGAGCTCCGCGCAGCACGGATCGCAGCCTACCGACGCGTGATTCGCAGCGGACTGCGCCAGGGCTCGGCTATCACCCAGCCGCCAAACAAGACCTAGATAGCAGCTGGAGCCGCAGTCGCTATCGCGACCGGCGCCCGGAAGGAATCCATAGTGATGGAATCGACCCCTCACATGCACTCAGCGGCCCGCCGTGCGGCTTGCCTCCTGTTGCTTGGCCTGCTCGGAATCGCGCTCTGTGCATGCGCGGACCGGCCGGCCGCCCGCCCCGATGCCAAGTTCGATGGCGATGCCGCCTACACCTGGGTGACGGCGCAATGTGACCTGGGCTACCGCAGTCCCGGCACCGAAGCGAATC
>CBFCZM010000376.1:0-3038 GCA_965602565.1 uncultured Anaerolineae bacterium | reverse complement strand
TCGTAGCGAGAGCCTGCGGACGCTAGTTTGAACACGAAAGCGCCCCTGTAAGTTGCAGGGGCGCTTTTTTGCGCTGCTGGGGCTCGTGCTAGGAGATCTTCGGCAGCGTCTTCAGGGCATTCTCGAGCTTTGCTTCCTCCAGGCTGTAATCCACGAGGCCCTGCTGGTGGTAGGCATCGTACGCTGCCAGGTCCAGGAGTCCGTGGCCGCTGTTGTTGAAGAGGATCACCTTGGCCTCGCCTGACTCCTTGCAGGCCATCGCCTCGTCGTAGGTCGCCTTGATGGCGTGGGCCGTCTCGGGCGCTACGATGGTGCCCTCGCTCGCTGCGAAACTGTGCGCCGCTTCGAGGACCTCAATCTGGTGGTAGGCACGTGATTCGGCGTAACCCTGATCCAGCAGCGCTGAGACGGTCGGAGCCATGCCGTGGTAGCACAGACCGCCTGCGTGTACCGGGGCGGGGATGAAGCCGTGGCCCACTGTGTGCATCATCGTCACAGGACCTGTTTTGGCGGTGTCACCCCAGTCGTAGGCATACTTTCCGCGGGTCATGCTCGGGCACGCGGTGGACTCCACAAACAGCGCGCGCAGATTGGGTTTGTCACCGGTGAGCTTGTCCTTCATAAAGGGGTAGATCAATCCGGAGGCATTGCTGCCGCCACCGGCGCAACCGATGAGGATGTCGGGGTAATCGCCGGCCATCTCCATCTGCTTGATTGCTTCCAGGCCGATGACGGTCTGGTGCATCAGCACGAAGTTGACCACGCTGCCCAGGGAGTACTTGTAGCCGTCGTGTGTCATAGCGTACTCCAGCGCTTCACTGATGGCGATACCGAGGCTTCCCGGTGTGTCCGGGTCTTGCTCCAGGATGGCGCGACCGGCATGGGTCTCAGTGCTGGGGCTCGGAACCACGTCGCCGCCCCACGTCTCCATCATGATGCGGCGATAGGGCTTCTGGCGGTAGCTGATGGCGACCATGAAAACCTTGATCTTCAGCCCGAATAAACGGCCCGCCAGGCTCAGGGCACTGCCCCACTGTCCGGCACCCGTCTCCGTGGCAAAGCCCTCCAGACCTTCCTGCTTGCCATAGTAAGCCTGCGCGATGGCGGTGTTGGGCTTGTGGCTGCCCGCCGGGCTGACGCCTTCCCACTTGTAGTAGATCTTGGCGGGGGTGTCGAGCGCCTTCTCCCAGCGACGCGCACGGAACAGGGGCGACGGCCGCCAGAGCCGGTAGATGTCCTGTACTTCCTCGGGAATCTCGATGAACTGCTCCCGGCTGGCTTCCTGTTCGATACAGGCTAACGGGAATACCGGCGCGAGATCCTCAGGGGTCATGATGTTGAGCGTGGCCGGGTGAAGATAGGGGGGCGGCGGGTTCTTCATGTCCGAGACGATATTGTACCAACTCGTCGGCATGTCCTTCTCCTGCAGAAAGTACTTGTGCTGTTTCATCGTGGCGTCTCCTTGTTCTGGAATGGCTGGTATAGGACTGATGCACCTTGGTCAAGATATGCAGACACGCGCTACGCGCGCGCGTTCGCATAGTGCATGTGGATCCCCCGATCGACCGTCGGCGGCTGTCCGGGCGGCGCCGTCCGGTTCAAAGCCGTCGCTCGGTCTTCGAAGAACTTCATATACACCTTGTAGTGCTCTGTTTCCTCGTAAGTCACCTCCTTGACGTGTGGTCCGTCGAAGCTGTAGATCTGAGCCCCGGGCAGGGCAAGCAGAATAGGGGAATGGGTCGCGATGATGAACTGAGCCTGCCGGCGAGCGGTCAATTCCTGGAGGATCTTCAGGAGTCTGACCTCACTGGCAGGTGACAGGGCTGCCTCGGGCTCATCCAGGAAATAGAGCCCCTTGCGATCATAGCGCCCGCTGAAATAGGCCAATATGCCCTCGCCGTGCGAAAGCGTATTGATGATGTGGCCGCCGTGGTACTTCAGCCGTCCCGGATCGACGATTGCGACATCGTCGAGAAAGTCGGCCAGCTCATAGAAGGTCTCGGCCCGAAAGAGCGAGCCCGGAACGGGTTCGCCGGCCCAGACGACATCGATGAAGTCCGCCAGACGCGTCTCATATGGATTCTGGTGAGCAAGATGCCGTCTAGGGCTATCCCAGACATGAATACCGCTCTTCCGCGTGATCGCCTCGAGCAGGGTCGACTTGCCGGAGCCATTCTCGCCCACGAAGAACGTCACGGGGCGCCGGAACGTCAGGCCCGGTGTCGTCCGGAGAACCGGGACGTTGAACGGGTAGTATTGGTCGGTCGGGTAGTGACCGTTGAGGAATCTCACCTCTCTAATGTACATAGTCTGCTCCCTGCTTCACCTGTGGCATGCTTGCACAGTACTGACTAAAGGCGACGGCTGCTATCTGTCTCTCAGAAGGCGGAATGACCCGGCGCGTCCCTGGATGACCTCGCGCAACCGTGGTCCGGACATCCCCATGGCCTCGTAGACCAACCCCATTGTCTCTTCCGCTTCCGCCTGCATCGCCCGCGTTCCCTCGACGAGGATCTCTTCGACCATCCCGGGTTTTGAGGCATAGGCGGCCCGGCGCTCGCGGATCGGATCCAGGAAATCGTTGATGGCCCGGGCCAGCTTCCGCTTCACCTCGACGTCGCCTACGTTGCCGGTGCGGTAGCGCTCTTTCAGATCGTTGATCTCGTCCACGTCGGGGTTGAAGGCGTCGTGGTAGATGAAGACGGGGTTGTCCTCGACGCGGCCGGGGATATCAGCGCGGACCCGGTTCGGGTCTGTGTACATACTGCGCACCTCTTGCTCGACGGTCTCCGTGTCATCCGCGAGCAAGATCACGTTTCCCAGGGATTTGCTCATCTTGGCCTGGCCATCGGTGCCGATAAGGGTGGGCACTTCACCGATCATGACCTCGGGGAGCGGGAAGACTTCCTTCTCGTACGATCGGTTGAAGCGCCGCGCAATCTCGCGTGTGATCTCGACGTGGGCTTCGTTATCCTTACCAACCGGGACCAGGTGCGCTCGCGGTAGCAGGATATCGGCGGCCTGGAGCACGGGATAGC
>CBFCZM010000375.1:0-3085 GCA_965602565.1 uncultured Anaerolineae bacterium | reverse complement strand
CCGCGATGTACCCCAAACTCAATGTTGAGATTCCCGAGACGGATGCGCCTGTGCTTCGACCTGATTTCGGGACAGAGGCCATCGTTGAGGATGCAAAGGGACGACGTTCGGTTCGCTGGGCCGGCGGCGTGACGCACCACTGGGATAGCGACCCCCGGTTCAAGACGGTCGAGGATGTGCTGGCGTTCTCTCCGCTTGCAGAGCCTGACTGGACCGACAGCTACATCGTCACGACATGGGACTTCACGAGTGAGGAGACGCTCTACCAGCACTTTCGCCAGCAGTTTCCCGCGGAATGGGGTGACACCGCGCCCGACGGGTCGACAGCTTCTGTGGGCATGTATCAGACGATGTTCATGTGGCCTCTGTTGACCTTCGGCTGGGAGCTCTTTCTGGAGAGCTGTCTCGATCCGCGGTTTGAACGCGTGATGGATGAGTTCGCCGAACTCAACCGGCGGCTCTTCCGAGCCTTCGCGCGGCTGCCCGTCAACTTCGTGCACTGCCACGACGACATCGTCAACACGCGGGGTCCCGTCTGCTCGCCCAAGTGGATGCACAAGTACATCTTCCCGCGCTACGAGGAGTTCTGGAGCATCGTCAAAGGTGCAGGCAAAGAGGTCACCTTTATCTCTGATGGCTGCATGGATGCTTTTGCAGACGATGTCTTTGCATGTGGTGCGCGTGGCATCTTGGGCGAGCCCTATACAGACTACAAGACAATCGCCCGCAGGCATCCGGACTGCTACTTGACCGGTGAGGGAGACACGCGTATCCTGTCGCGCAACGATCCCGATGAGATCAGGGCGATGGTCAACAGCATGGTGGAGACGGCGCAGATGACCGGCGGCTACTTCATGCGCATCGGAAACGAGTTCACGTGGACAACCCCGGCGGAGGCCGTGAAGCTTTATCTGGATCTGAGCCACGAGCTGGCGCACCGGTAGGTTGTCTGGTTCATAAGGAGGCTTCCCGATGTTTCATCTTCAACGCGTTGGATCCGGCCCAATCTTGACGCCGCGCAAGGATGTGCCCTGGGAGAAGGACGCCGTGCTCAACGCTGCGGCGATCTACGATACGACGTTGGATCGCGGGAAGTTCCACTTGCTCTACAGGGCCGTGGCGCACAACCCGGACGACCCCAACCGCTCGTCGATCGGCTATGCGTGGAGTGATGACGGCGTGCACTTTGAGCGCTTGGCAGAGCCCGTTCTGCGCCCCAATACCGTCCCGGCAGAGTCACAGGGGGTCGAGGATCCCCGGGTGATCAAGATAGGGGACACGTTCTACATGACCTATACGGCGTATGATCTGCAATGGGCGCAGGTGGCGCTGGCCACGTCCAACGACCTAATCCATTGGCGGCGTCAGGGCATTATCATTGGCCACGAGCTCTTTGGCCACAACAAGGACGCGGCGCTCTTTCCGGAGAAGATCGGCGGGCGCTACTGTCTGATGCACCGGCCGGACCCGGATATCTACCTGGCCTTCTCCGACGACCTGCAGATGTGGACGGATCACGTCTGCATCATGCGGCCGCAGTTCGAGTGGGAAGCGATCAAGATCGGCGGCGGTGCACAGCCGATCGAGACGGAGAAGGGGTGGCTCATGGTCTACCATGGTGTGGACGAGAATCTCTGGTACCGCCTGGGCGTCGCGCTGCTCGACCTGGACAATCCGACCAAGGTGATCGCGCGGCAGACGGAGTGCATCCTGGAACCCAGTGCGGACTGGGAGCTGGTCGGCGATGTGAACAACGTCGTCTTCACCTGCGGCGCGGTGCTGCTGGATCGTGAGTTGTGGGTCTACTACGGGGCCGCCGATACGGTGATGGGGTTGGCCAAGGGCAACATCGACGATTTTCTGGACGACGTGCCCTGAGAAGATCTCTAACCACGAATCAACACGAATCCTCACTAATCTTCTCTCAGTTCGCGCTGATTCGTCGTCGATGCCTCACGTTGGTTTCAGGAATGCTTCGACCTCGCCGAAGTCTGTGGTGTGACAGCCCTCGGGCAGCGAGCGGATGATCTGGCGCCCGTAGGACCTACTCAGCACGCGCGCGTCCAGCAGCGCGATGACGCCGCGGTCGGCCTCGGAGCGGATCAGGCGCCCGGCGCCCTGGCGTAGGTTGAGGATCGCAGAAGCGAGTTGTACTTCGTAGAAGGTGTTGCCGCCGCGTGCCCTGATGCGCGCTTCCTGTCGCCGGATAACGGGATCATCGTAGGGCACGAACGGGATCTTGTCGAGGATTACCAGGGCCAGCGTGTCACCGGGGATGTCAAGCCCCTCCCAGAAGCCGCGGGTCGCGAAGAGGATGGCGTTGCCATCTGCCCTGAACCGCGTGACCAGCTCCGGCTGCGCATGCTCTCCCTGCAGGTAGCACGGGTAGCGCTGTTGCAGCCCCGGTGCCAGGGTGTCGTGGAGCTGTCGCATCCGGGCACGGCTGGTGCACAGCACCAGGGCACGTCCCTGGCTCGCTTCGAGCAAGCGTCGGACTTCCGCGGTGAGCTGGTCCACGTAGTCGGAGGCGAAGGCTTGCGTCTTCTCATTGTAGACCGGGGTCAGGGCCCGCGGTGTGTAGAGCATCATCTGGTTGGCGTAGTCGAAGGGACTGCGCAACGCCTCTGAGATCACCGGCCGACCTGCTTCTGTTTCAAACAGCCCCACCTGCCTCTTGAACCATCCCAGGTCCTGGCTGATACCCAGCGAGGCGCTGGTGCAGATCACGCGAGGCCAGGCCTCGAAGAGCAAGCGGCGCAGCAGAGACTCGACGCCCAAGGGGCGGTAGAGGGCGTGGTAGGACTCCGGGTGGCCGTTGGACCCCTCTCTCTCGACCTCGCAGAGCCGGATGTGCGTCTCGGGCTCCGATCTCGCGAGTGCATGGACCGTTGTGACCAGCTCCTCGACTTGCAGTAGCGCCGACTCCTGATCCGCTTCGTCCAGATTCGGGGCGTGAGACAATACCCTCTGAAGCTGTGCTAGCGCATCGCCTAGGGCCAGCCCGGATTGGATCTCGCCGGTGAGCTCCCAACGTGTCGGGCGGTGTCCCGAACGCCCGACACGAGGTCGTTGCCTCTCGGCGGTG
>CBFCZM010000374.1:0-3103 GCA_965602565.1 uncultured Anaerolineae bacterium | reverse complement strand
CTGTCACAATTGCGGGGCGGCCGTGGGTGGCGGCGTGCGCGCCGGAGCGCCCGCCGAGACCCCGGTGGCGCGGACCCGCTGGGGGCCGCCGACGCTGCGCGTGGTTGTAGGCCAGCATCAGGCGATGCTGCGGTTCCCCGAGGGTAGGACTGAGCTGATCTGGGGGCGCAAGGATCCGGTGACCCACGTCGATCCTGATTTAGATCTTGCACCCTACAACGGTGCGGCCCTCGGTGTATCGCGGCAACACGTGCGTGTGTTCTACGAACGGGGCCAGCTCTTCATTGAAGACAAGGGGAGCACGAATCACACGCACGTCCAGGGCCGGCAACTTACGCCGTCCACGCCACAGCTGCTGCGCAGTGGTGACGAGGTCAGGCTGGGCCGGCTGGTGCTGATTGTGTATGTTGAGCGTCAGTCCTGAGAGCACCTGCACGCTCTGAGACCATTACCAACTCAACCACGGTGGAATCATGCTAATACCAGACGACATGCTCCAGAATCGATATCGCATCATCGCACAGTTGGGCAAAGGCGGCATGGGGGCTGTCTATCGTGCCTGGGACACGCGTCTGAGCATACCGGTGGCGCTGAAACAGATGGTGGCGCAGCCGGAGCTCGGTGCCGACGTGCTGGAAGATCTGCGCGGGCAGTTCCAGCAGGAGGCTGTGACACTTGCTCGGCTGGACCATCCCAACCTCGTTGGGGTGACGGACTACTTCCAGGAAGGGCGAAATGTCTACCTGGTGATGAAGTTCGTCGAAGGCGAGAGCCTCTCCGAGCGGATCAAACGCCAGGGCGCACTACCGGAGAGCGATGTGTTGGCTTGGACCGCGCAATTGCTCGATGCCTTGGTCTACTGTCACAGTCAGGGCGTCATCCATCGCGACGTCAAGCCGCAGAACATCATCATCGGCCCCGATGAGACGGCCGTGCTGGTCGACTTCGGGCTGGTGAAGCTCTGGGACCCCGGCGATCCCCGTACCAGGTCTGCTGTCCGGGGGATAGGGACACCGCAGTATGCGCCGCCCGAGCAGTATGATCTGACGCCCGGCCATACTGAGCCCCGCAGCGACCTGTACGGCGTCGGGGCCACGATGTATCACGCGCTGACCGGTCAGGCACCACCTACGGCGACGATGCGGATTGCGGAACCTGGCGGTTTTGTGCCGGTGCGGACTCTCGTCCCTCAGGTGTCCGACAGGATGGCGGGAGCGATCGAGCGGGCCATGGAGCTGCCGAGGTCTAGACGTTGGTCGACGGCATCCGAGATGGCCAGTGCATTGGGGCTGGGAATCCGCCCGTGGGAGCCGACCGACCCCGTAGATGGGCGCGCTGAGGAGGTCTCGGCACTCGGTCAGACGACACGCATGGACGCGTCGAATGCTCAGCAGATCAGCAAGCGTCGATTTCCGGTCTGGATTGCCGGTGTTCTGGCCCTGGTACTGCTCGGCGGCGCCGGCGCGGTTGTCGTGCTGGGGCTAGGACTTGCCGGGGTCCTGAATCTGGGTATTGCTGTCCGAACCAAAGCGCCACCCACAACGTCCCCGCCAGCGGAGATGGTTGTGCCGACCGAGACGACAACACCGTCTCCCGCGCCGGATACGGAGACGCCAACTGCGACCTGGACGTCAACCCCGGAACCGACGGCCACACCCAGGTCAACGCACACACCTCAGCCATCCGCCACGTCCACGGCGACGGCTACGCCCTCGAAGACACCCACCGCGACCGTCGAGGCTGCGGAATCCGGATCCCAGAAGCCCACGCCGAAACCTACGGCAACGGTTGAGCCTACACCCGAGCCTGACGTGGTGTTGACCGGCGCCCTGGTTGATTTCGAGCAGTGGGGCACGTGGCAGCGTGGCGACCAAGCCAATGGTGAGCTCACGCAGACGACGGTGCAGACCAAGGCGGGGGCCTATGCAGCTCAGTTGGACTATGCGTTCCCCGGAACGTCGGAGGACTTCGTGGTCTTCACGCAACCTCGCAGCATCGGCGGTTCTCCCGATACTTTCGCCGCCTGGGTCTATGGCGATGGATCCGGGCACTTCCTGAATCTGTGGATTGCCGATGCCGATGACGAGCTGTGGTCGGTAGCATTGGGCAGTGTGGGAAGTGCCGGATGGCAGCAGTTGGTCGGCTACCTGGCGCCGGATTTGGCATGGCCCTCTGGCCACATCTCCGGGCCTGATAACGAACGTGTGGATTACCCGGTCAGGTTCAATTCGATTGTGCTGGATCGCCCCGGTGCTGGGCCACTGACGGGGAAGCTCTACATTGATGAGATCACGGCGAGCGAGGGCACAGTGGCCGATGATACGTCTCAGCCGCCGCCGGTGGCACCTGCGGCAACGGACACACCACTGCCTGAGACGTCGGTTGAGGGCGTGGGGCAGATACTAGTCACCGTACAGAGTGCAGACGGCTTCTATCTCCACACGACCGACCCGGCGTGGAGCCAGATGGTTGAGATCGGTCTCATCGATTACAACACCTCAACGTGCGCGGCAGCAGCGGCAACTGTGTCGACGCTGTCCGGACAGACCTATAATGTGGCTGGCATCGGGGGCTGCGGAGTGACCGAGCGCATGGATGCCTGTACGTCGCCTGACGGCAACTACAAGCTGATTACCAACTTCCTGCCGGGATATGAGTACGCCGTTCTGCTGCAGGACCTGGCCGGTGGCACTGAGGAATTCTACTACCAGGGGAAGCTAGACCAGGATGCCGGCGTTCGGTGGGATCCCACAAGCCGCAACGTGTTCTTTGGGATAGATCAGACGATCAACGTCATCACGGCGGGCGTGGGGGGCTACCATCAAGCTGTGTCGACCTATGATGCCAGCTGGCCCCCTCAGTTCTCGCCTGATGGATCTGAGATTCTCTATCTCAAACCCGCTGGTGGCGAGGGCAATTCGGACGTTTTCCTGGTCAATATCGATGGCTCTGGAGAGCGCAACCTTACGGACGCGCCGGGCACGCGGAAGTTGTGTCCGCGCTGGCGTCGCTAGTTATCGGCAAGAGCGAGTCAGAACGGGGGGCATTGTCGTGCTTCGGGGGGCCGATGCAGGTGCTGTTGCCTGGTCTCAGCCTGAAGCTC
>CBFCZM010000373.1:0-3113 GCA_965602565.1 uncultured Anaerolineae bacterium | reverse complement strand
GGCCGGCGCACTGTTCATCGCCCCGGCCGGCGAGGTGGATATCCTCATCACCGGACGCGAGGCCGACAACCCACCGCTGTGGGATCTCAGTGAACTTGGCATTCGGGTTGTTCTGGCCTGACCCGGATGCCCATACATGGCTCGCCGTATCCAGAGCCTATTGGTCGATTCATATGCAGTGATCGTTCGTAGAAGCAGTTCTGAAAGGAGCCTCCTATGGCTGGTGTATCATATAGACACGTGTCGAAGCGCTTCGGCGATGTCGTCGCCGTCTCCGATCTCACGATTGACATCGAAGACAAGGAATTCCTCGTATTCGTCGGCCCGTCCGGGTGCGGCAAGAGCACGAGCTTGCGCATGCTCGCGGGTCTGGAGGAGATCGATGAGGGCGAGATCTACATCGGTGACCGCCTCGTCAACGATGTCCCCCCGAAAGACCGCGATATCGCTATGGTCTTCCAATCCTACGCCCTCTACCCTCACATGAGCGTCTATGATAACATGGCCTTCGGCCTCAAGCTGCGCAAAGTCCCCAAGCAGGAGATCAATCGCCGCGTTAAGGAAGCCGCCGGCATGCTGGGTATTGAGCACCTGCTCGACCGCAAGCCCAAGCAGCTCTCCGGTGGTCAGAAGCAGCGCGTGGCCGTAGGTCGCGCCATCGTGCGTGAGCCCAACGTCTTCCTGATGGACGAGCCGCTCTCGAACTTGGACGCCAAGCTGCGTGTCCAGGCTCGTGCCGAGATCTCGAAGCTGCACCAGCGCCTGGGCACCACGTTCATCTACGTGACCCACGACCAGACCGAGGCCATGACCATGGGCACGCGCATCGCTGTGCTCCGCGATGGCGTCCTCCAGCAAGTCGATACGCCGCAGCGCCTGTACGATCTCCCCGGCAACATCTTCGTCGCGGGCTTCATCGGAAGCCCGGCTATGAACTTCTTCGACGCCACCTTCATCGAAGAAGATGGCATCATGCACGCCGACTGCAGGGAGTTCCGCGTGCAGGTCCCTGAAGACAGGTCCGCATCCTACAAGAGCCACCTGGGCAAGGAAGTCATCATAGGGGTGCGTCCCGAGCATGTTCACGATCCGGAATACCCGCCCCCCGGCATCACCCCCTCCCTGGTCGAGGCCAAGGTCGAGATCACCGAGTTGATGGGTAACGAGGTCAACGTCTTCTTCACAATCGCGGATACTGAGTTCATGGGTCGCTTCGATCCACGAACCAAGGTCTCCGTCGGCATGACGAAGAGCGCCGCGTTCGATATGAGCCGCGTCCACGTCTTCAACAAGCAGACCGAGAGGGCCATTCGCTAGTCCTTGGGCTGCGGCCACAGGTCGAGCAACGCACAGGCCCGATGCGCGCATCGGGCCTGTGCTGTCGGCCCCAGAATGCCGTCCTGGACCGCTTGGTGTCACGGTAGAGTGTCTTCCCCTCAGGAAATGCGCGGGACGTCCCGGGCAAACCTCGGGCGTGGTCCAGCGCGAGCCACAGCATCCCCAGACGTGTTTGAGGCGGATCACAATCCGCCTCTCAGGGGTGTCCATCTCCAGTCTCCTGCTCAGGAGACGCCACATCGATGCCAATCTGGAGTTGACAAGTGGCAGATTCTGCGTATAATTCTCAACGCCTGAGCCCGAGTGGCGGAATCGGCATACGCAGCAGCTTGAGGAGCTGTGTCCTTCTGGACGTGGAGGTTCAAGTCCTCTCTCGGGCACCAGTAAGAGAGCCGGCTTGGTCAATGGCCAAGCCGGCCTTTCATTTGGATTGAGAGCGCGCCCCTACGGTTCCGGGTTCCTCGTCAGCCCAACCCCCCATCCATGATCGTCAGCGTTGCCGCAACCTGCTTGTGCAAGTAGTGAGTCCGACTGTCACCGTCTGACCTCCCGAGAATCAGACTCGACCGCCCTGCGCAGCCAGGGCGATGCCACCAAATGTACCGGCCTTGTTGCCCAACTGCGAGGGCAAGATACGGACACCATCCACCGGGAACATGCCTACGCGGCGCATAACGACCTCGCGCACCGTATCGAAGAGCAGATCACCGATCTGGGCGACGCTGCCGCCCAGCACGACGAGCTCCGGATGAAGCATCACCACGACGTTGACGACCCCAAGGCCGATGTACTCGGCGGCCCGCACCAGCGCCTCGCGAACATCCGCATCGCCCATCTCGGCGGCCTGCGCCATCTCCTTGGGCGACACGCGTCCGGGGTCACCATCCACGAGCGTGTGTAGCCGCGGCGCCCGACCGCTCCCCAACAGCCACACGCCCTGAGCCGTGATCGCAGGCCCGCTGGCCAGCGTCTCCAGACACCCGGTGTTGCCGCAGCCGCAGCGCGGCCCATCCGGCAGGATCGTCTGGTGGCCCAGCTCACCCGCTGCCCCCAGGGGGCCCAACCTGAGCCGGCCATCGACCACGACGCCCCCGCCGATGCCGGTGCCCAGCGTGAAGAACGCCATCGTGGAGACGCCCCGTCCCTGGCCGAAGGTCAGCTCTCCCAACGTCGCCATCCGCGCATCGTTGAGCAGGTACACGGGAAGACCACCAATCAGGGGAGAGAGTGTATCGCGGACCGGCACGTCGCGCCACTGCGTCGGCAGGTTCGGCAGGAAGCGCACGATCCCGTGCCCCAGGTCTGCCAGCCCCGGCACACCCATGCCCACAGCCGCAGGCTCACGGCCAACGTACTGCGTCAGGCCATTCACCAGATCGGCGATGCGCTCGAGGACACCCGCCGGCCCGTCCTGGGAATGCGTTGGGATGGTCTGTTCAGCTACGATCTCACCCTCGGCTGTCCCGAAGGCACAGGCTACCTTGGTCCCACCCAGGTCGACGCTTGCATAGAGCTTCTCACTTCCAGAGTCCACCATAGCTCAAATCGCTCCTTGGCCCCCGGCGTGTCAGATTTCCTTGCCGACAGGGCAGATAGCCATGCACGTACCACAGCACCCGTACGACGCGCAGGCAAAGGGATTCTTCCACCCTTTGCCATCGATGGCGCCAATCGGACAGGCCTCCCCACAGAGATCACAGTGTGTGCACATCTCCTCGGTCATGGGCTCACCAGCGGGCAACGGGCAGTCCGTGATGACAGAAGTCACCTTGACC
>CBFCZM010000372.1:0-3122 GCA_965602565.1 uncultured Anaerolineae bacterium | reverse complement strand
CATAGCGTCCGAGTCTGGAGAGACTGCACCGCCAGCCTTCTCTGATTCGTCGTTGGCTCTATCATTGGTCATAGATCCCGTCTTTTCTGTGCTATCGCTACACGTTGCCCATACTCATTTTGGCCGACCTCACTCGCGGTCTCCCGGAAGTATTCTGTACTGACGTTCGAAGGCTGTAATCGCCTCAATCTGCGGGGGTGTTGGACGGATGAACGGACGCCCCGCGCGGATCGTTTCCCAGGCCGTCGTCGCCGTGGCGCCTTGAGAGATCAGATAGGCTGCTGCGATCGTGGGGGCACGCCCCACCCCAGCCGCACAGTGAATGTAGACGCCGTGGCCCTTGGAGATCTGCTGCTCGATGAACCGCGCGCCATCTTCCAGTTCCTTGAGGGTTGGTGGGGTGTCGTCGGTGGTTTCGACCCACAGATAGTGGTCCAGTCCCAGCCCGCGCGGACCATCATCTGACTCCTTGCGCATATTGACGACGGCGGTGATGCCCAACTTACGCATCCTGGACAATCCCCGCTGTCTGTGCTGTCCGCCGACGTAGAGGTTCGGTGCAACCTGGCTAATCGCCGGCACGGAGAAACCCTGTGTCCGGCGTACGACTTTGTCCCATGCCCACAGCCAAGTGGTTCTGAAGCCGTGCTCGACCAGCCGGCGGTAGACGATGTAGATGAGAAGCGCGGGCGGAAACGCCTTGAGGTGTTCGTGGGTCTCGAAGATAGTGTCTTCCAACGGCTCTCCTTGTTCTGTGCTGCCCCGCTATCTACCCGAAGAGCGCGGCTTCCGCGTCCTCCACATCGATGGCGTTCCCGGCGATTTCCAGGACGACATCACGATAGTCGCGCGTGCGAATCACAATCGGCATAGGTACGGCGTGGCCCAGAATCAGCGCCTGCTGTTTGGAATCAAGACGCGCCAAGACCTCCCGAAGGGCTGCTGTTCCGGAGACGCCGGAGAAGACTGCGCGGATGTCGTTTTCCTCATCCAGCAGCGCTGTGACGCGCGTCCCGATCTGGCTCATCACCTCCTGATCGATACCGCTAGGACGTTGATCAACGACCAGGAGTGTGACGTTGTACTTGCGCATCTCGCGCGCGATGGTGCCGAAGATAGTGTGTTTGGCGATGGTGGGATCGAGGAATTTGTGGGCTTCCTCAATGGTGATGATCAGCGGCCGTGGCTCACTCCCCTGCCCTCCGAGGAACTCCTCTTTGCGGCACACGTAGGCTCTGTGAATGCGGCGCGTGATGTAGTTGGCGACGAGGATGTAGGCCTCCAGGGCATTTCCGTAGCGTCCGAACTCCAGTATTACGTTGTTGCCGCTGTCCAGGTACTGGATGATGCGGTCGATGGGGTTTTCGCGCACTCTGTTCTTGACGAGGAAGCCAAAGCGACGCAGCTGCTCGAGTTTGCGCTGAATGGCCCCCAAGGAGCCCTCGTGGAGTCGTCCCGCCTCAAGCAGATCCGTGAGCGCCGAACTCCGTTTGCCCGGCTGCCCTTCGTCGTCTGTCCGGCTGTCGCTGGCACTGAGCGACGGTTCGTCCTCAAGTAGGATGCTTATCCACGCTTTCCCGAGCCGCCGCCGTAGCTTATAGAGCGCGTTGGTCTGCACATCGGTGAAGCCGAAGAGAGGGGCGAGCATCTCCAGATCCTCGGGGTCAAGCTGATCATAGCTGATCTTGACGGTGAAATCGACCTTGCTGCCGCGGCGCCGTGAGGATTCGGGGTCGAGCGTGAAGACACTGACGCGACCGTCGTAGAAGAGCTGCCGCAGTCCTTTGACATCCCGTCTGGTCTCATCCTGGCTCTTCCAGCCGTACTCATTGTGCATGTCGAAGATGAGATTGACGGCGGCCTTTTCCTGGATGATGCCGGCGAGCACCATGCGCGTGAGGAACGTCTTGCCCGTGCCGCTCTTGCCGAATATGCCGCTGGAGCGTTCGACGAAGCGCGCCAGATCGAGAGCAATGCGTGTTCCCTCCATCTCCAGCGGATCGCCGATGTAGAACCGGCCCGCCTCGTCGGGGTCGCCAAAGACGTCGGCGACCTCTTCGGGCGTCGCTTCATAGACGTGCGTGAAGTGCGCCGGGACCGTCTTGGCAGGCCGAACGCTCTTGGCGTGCTCCTCCATTACCAGCATAGGGGTGATGTGAAGCCTACCGTAGGTCAGGGTCCCGCGGTAGACCTGCGCGATGAAACTCTTGGGATCGTCCGGCGGGGTCTGCTCTAGCTCCGGATGCCGGCTCTCCAGGGCCACATCGGTGATCATCCCGAAAAAGCGCCGGCCTGTCTGCCCGCGAATGACGACGTAGCGTCCCACGGCTAGCCCTTCGATCAGGCGATCCGGTGCCAGCTTGGCCTCGAGTCCCTTGCCCAAGCTTCCGCTCACGACACTGGCAAGTCTCGTGACGGTGCGGATTTCAGGTCTGGGAAAGAGGGTATCAAACTCGTCGGCCATAGCCACTCCTTAAGGAAGCGTTGGGGACACGCGCATCCTCCGGGTATCTGTGGTCCGGAGCATCGGTCCTCCAGGAATCGGTGTCGCCCTAACCGGCTAGTTGCCGTTGCAGCCCAGCTCCCAGACCCAGATGCCGGTGTGTACATACTGCTCGTCGGCCGACCAGACTCTGATGGTGGCCGGCATTGCCTTGCACAGACGCCAGCGCGCCTGGACCTCCAGCCCATCGACGATCTCCTGGTTCTCCAGCTGAGACCGATAGGGTGCGGTGCCCCCGATCACGTGGATGCGGATAGTGCCTTCCCAGTCACCGGTCTCAGGGATTTCGTGCCATTCCACGAGGTCCCAAGCGTGTTCCTCAAATGCCAGCGGTGGACCGGGCACAATGGGCTCCGGCGTGGCTGTGGGTGTGGGTGTGAGCGTGACTGTGGGTGTGAGCGTGGCTGTAGACGTAGCTGTGGCCGTCGGCGTGGGAGTCATCGTCGGGGTTTCGGTACCGTCAATGTCCGCCGGCTCTGGGGTCTCCAGCGGAAGCGGCGTGGATTTGGTGTTCTGGTCATCGTCCTGGGGATCTGTGGCGTCCTCCGTCTCGCCCGGCAGAGCCTCTGGTGTCACGGTCTCTGTGGGACGGAGTAAGGGGTTCATCCCCGGGAATCCC
>CBFCZM010000371.1:0-3129 GCA_965602565.1 uncultured Anaerolineae bacterium | reverse complement strand
TGGGCGCCCACCGGCATCAGCTCACGGAACGGCCCCCGCATCATCATCGGGTTGGTCAGATTCACCAGATGCACGGTCATAGCATCGCGCAAGCGCCATACCGTGACATCCAGGACACCCGGACCCTCTACACGCACAGGCGGTTGTCCATCCGTCGCCCAGCGGACCGCGTTGGCAAGGATCTTCGCGTGGTCCACGTTGAGGACCTCCCAGAAAATGCGACCGATATCCCACGGGAAGTAGACGATGCGGCCGCGGCCATCGCCCTCGGCATTCTCGCTGTCGGCCGTTCGGCACACCGCGCCGGGGATCGACGTGTGCGCTTCGCGCGGGTAGACCTCTTCCATCGGCAGATCCGGATACGGCGGTACCAGGGTCAGCGGCGGTGCAAGCATCGGCGCGTTGGGCCTGACGTGAACGCGATAGCCACCGTAGATGACGCGGCTCGCATCTGCCAGCCCATCCAGGAATACAGACGCTACGGCGGCGCCGTGCTCCAGGTTGAGGTAAGTGTTCTTCAACGGGCCCTCCACGCCAGCTCCAGGCGCAGCGTCGAAGGCCACGCCAAAGAGATCGCCCAGCCCGAAGTCATCGCGATGGTGCCCGTTCTCATCGTAGAGCGAGGTCTCAAAGGTAGCCACCAGGTTCCCGCCCCGCGCCACGAAAGCGCGTAGTTGCGCGCACTGCGCGTCTGAGAGCGCGGCGATATTCGGCAGGATCAGCGTCTTGAAGGGGGCCAGATGGGCGTCGTCCAACAGGCGATCGTGTACCATCTCAAAGGGGACGCGACCCTCGATCAAGGCCTGGTAGATGCCCAGAATGGGCGCCTCCACCTTCTCTCGCGCCTCAGGCCCCCCGTACACCGACGCCGTCTGCTGGGAGTAGACCACGGCGACCTCGGCCACAGGCACGGCGTCGCGCCAGTAGGCTTCGTGTTGCGCGTGCCAGGTGTAGATGTCCTCAACGACGTTCAACCAGCGGTCATCGAAGATCTGCCCAGCAAACTTGGTGAACCAGGGGCGCATCCCGTTGGCAATCTGGTCTGCCACCCAGACGCGGAGTTCCGCCGCGCTCTGCACAGAGTCCTTCCAGCGGTATCGCTCCTCAAGGCCCACACTGAAGATGCCGCCGATGGGCTTGCGTCCGAAGACCGCCCGGAACTCCTTGGCGTTCTTGCCGCTCGACCACGGTGCACCAATGCCGGACCGCGCCTGCCTATCGGCAAACAGAATCGGTACCCGGTCGCTCAACGCCTTCATATCCAGCGAGCTCAACGCGCCACCACCGGAGTTGGGGATGTAGCGCGCGCCCGGGCTGGCCTCGCCGATCGCGGCATCCCACGTATCCGCCAGGGCCAGGAGACGATCGTGTCGCCACGTCACGTAGGCGCGCCAGGCGGGATCAGCCAATTCCTGCGTCAACGGCAGTTGCATCCCCATCGCTTCCGCGTGATTCCGCCGGCAGTGCTCGCAGTAGCAGATGCCGTGTCCCGCCCAGCGGTTGCTGAAGATGCCCTGGACATCGTAGCGGCTCACGATCTCCCGGTGCACCTCGGTCATATGGTCGAAGTTGTAGGGTCCCAGCGCGCACGTCACCCAGACGCCCGGCATCGACCAGTGCGCCTTGGGGTCTCCTGCGGCATCCCGTGCGATCCAGTCCGGGTGCGCGTCGGCGATGTCCTGATGTACAGCGTGCGGATCGGTACGCGCCAACACCGTCATATCCATCGCCCGGCAGCCCGCGACCAGATCGCCGAAGGGGTCGCTGTCGCCCAGCCACGCACTCCGGTGGTGGAGCCGGATATCCGTCGGGTAATACGCGATATAGCCCCCCGCGCTCAAGCAGGCACCTTGCGCCTGCACCCGGCGGAAGTAGTCCAACCAGAAATCCGGGTCAAAGGTGCCCGGGTCGTTCTCAACCAATGTCAGCTGTGCCCAGCGCATTGGGCGCCCGAACCAATCATCATGCATGTCGCTCACCATCCGATGCCTCTGCTTTGACCCCACCGGGGCAAAGCACAAAAAGGTCCCTCAGTTACGTGGCTCCTCGCCACCCCCCGGTACAAACAGCTCGCGCCTCTCAGGATCTGCGTCATATCCCTCAAACCACCCGGGGACAAGCCCCTCCCCGCGGACCGCGGCTGCGACCATCTGCTTGTTGAAGATGCCGATGTGCTCACACGCCAGGTAGCGCTCGAGGGGCATCCACATACCCTCCTCGATCTCGTCTTCCTGAATCCGAATCTCCTCGGTCAGCGGCTCAAGACGGCAGATGAAGTAGATGTCGGACTTGCCGTACCGGTAACCATGCCAGTGCCGGAACCCCATCAAAGCGCGGAACCGGGTGTGAATCCCGGTCTCCTCCCGCACCTCGCGTATCGCAGCGTCCACGAGATGCTCGCCGGGCCTCAGGGCCCCACCCGGCAACTTGTAGTAGTGCGGGCGCCGATGGCGATGGACGCGCTCTGTGACCACCAGGAGCTCCTGTCGCGCGTTCAACACCAGTCCCCCGGCACCGATGTAGTGCGTCGCGTAGGACGGGATCACGGCACCGGTCTCCAACCGCAGGGTCATCAGGACAGAGTCCGGCTGGCTGTGGTGGAAGATGAAGCCGGCCTGTGCTGCCGCCGGGATCAGCGCTGCCCTGTCAATGGGGATCTCCAGCCAAATGACCTTGTAAGCATCAGCCTTCCAGGCCACCAACGACTGTGCCAGTTGCAGGGAGAACAGCGCCGGATCAGTGCACAGTCCATTGGGATCCACGACAACGCCGCCGAAGGCGTTGATCGTGGCAACTGGCAATTGCGCCTTGGTATCTGTCACAGCCACGTGCACGGCACCTGGCAGTCCTGGTCGCTGTCCGACCCGTGACCGCCCTTGAGGATTGTCGTAGGATCATCCACGATATCATGTTGCCCGTGATCGGCCAGAATGATCACGCCATAGCCAAGCGGCCTCAGATGCTCAACCAACCGCTGCAGCCGGGCATCGGTTGCCCGCAGCATCGGAACCACCTCGGGCGATGACGGGCCAAACTGGTGGAAGACATCGTCCACACGGCCAAGCTGTGCGACGATGATCTGAGGACGCTGCGCATCGGCGATCCGGTTCACCGTATCCGCGATCTTGT
>CBFCZM010000370.1:0-3135 GCA_965602565.1 uncultured Anaerolineae bacterium | reverse complement strand
TCTCTACACCGAACGGCCCGGCGGCACTATGTACAACTACGCCGCGCCGTTGCAGGAGGATGAAAAGGCCCTTGCACGGCACGAACTGGCGACGTACTGGGGAGAATGACGGAATCAGCGAATACCGTGCCCTGGAGGCACCTTTGGTTCACAGAGAGGTCCACCTATGAAACAAGTATGGCGACTGCTACGACACGGTGCCCGGAGCGCCTATGAGAACATGGCAATCGATGAAGCGGTGCTGCGCTGCATCACCAAAGGTTCATCGCCCTGTACGCTGCGCTTCTACCGCTGGAGGCCTTCTGCTGTCTCCGTCGGCTACTTCCAGGGCGTCCGACAAGAGGTAGACTTGGGAGCGTGTGCCCAGGAGGGCATCGACGTGATCCGGCGGGTGACGGGAGGCGGCGCGGTCTACCACGACTACGAGGGCGAGATCACCTATTCCCTGACTATGCCTGACACCTATCCCGGGGTCCCCCAGAACGTCTTGGCATCCTATGACATCCTGTGCGCGGGTCTGGTCCAGGGCCTGAAGTCCCTGGGGATGGCGGCGGAATTCAAGCCCATCAATGACATCATCGTGAATGGACGGAAGATCTCCGGGAATGCCCAGACCCGCCGGTTCCACGGGATTCTCCAGCACGGCACGCTGCTCTGCAAGGTCGACCCACACCTGATGTTCCGGCTTCTCAAGGTGCCCAACGAGAAGATCCGCGATAAGCTGATCGCGGGTGTAGAGGAGCGGGTGACGTCCATCCAGCGCGAGATGGGCTCCGTCGATCGAGAGCGCGTGACAGCGGCGATGATTGACGGGTTTGCTCAGACGCTCGATATCGAACTGGTGCCCGGCGAACTGACCGAAGCGGAGCTGGCGTTAGCAGATCAGGTGAGAACGGAGCGCTATGAAAGCCACGACTGGACCTATAAACGCTGACTACAAAGTGCCCGGCGGCAAGCTACTGCGCGTGACGCTTGAGTTGGACGAGGGTACCGAACCGGCGAAGATCGCATCCATCAGTCTCAACGGCGACTTCTTTATGCATCCGGAGGATGCCATAGAGGAATTGGAATCCCGCTTGGCGAGCGTGCCCTGGGAGGCAGAAACGCTCCAGGGCACCATCCAGGCTTTCTTCGACACGGATGTGGAGGTCATCGGCGCCGACGTGGAGTCCATCGTCCACGTCATTCTCGCGGCCCGGTGATGAAAGGGCAGAAGGCGCCAAGGGCTAAGGGAGAGATGCATAGGTGAACCGAGGGTACGCCCCTTCGCCTGACACCCTATCCCTTGGCAACCTTGAGCCCTATCCCATAGAGCCTTCACCAGACCAGGCGGGTGTGCCGATGCACCTGAAAACATACTACCCAATACCGAAGTTCCCACCGATTTCGATTTCGGGGACCCAGTGCCAGCTTAGCTGCCAACACTGCAATCGTGAGTACCTGCGCGGCATGGTACCCGCGATGACGCCGGAGACGCTCCTTCAGACTTGCCGGGATCTGCGTGACAAAGGTGCCATCGGCGTGCTCGTGAGCGGCGGCTCGACGCTGGATGGCGGCATCCTCAACATGCTTGAGATGCGGGGGGCGATCCGGAAAGCCAAAGCGGAGACCGGCCTGATCCTCAATATCCACCCCGGCCTCATGGACGAGGCCACGGTGCAAGCCCTGAGCGGCGCCATCGACTTCGTCAGCCTGGAGATTCCCAGCACCGAGACGATCCGCGACGTCTTCGGCCTCGATGCCACTACGGAAGACTATGTCGATACCTACCGTCGCATGAAAGCTGCCGGTATGAACGTTATGCCGCACATCACGGTCTTCGATGGCACCGAGGGCCGATTGCTCAGACCCCTGACCTCATCCGCGCATCCAGAGGTCATCGTCGTTATCATCTTCACGCCGACGCGCGGCACTCCAATGGCCGAGTCCGCCGCGCCCACGCCCGATATGGTCAAGGGCGTCATCAGCCGCGTGAAGGAGATGTTCCCAGAGACCGAGCTCTCGCTGGGCTGCATGCGCCCCCGCAGACGCGAGTTGCGCGTGGCGCTGGAATTGGCGGCATTGGACGCCGGTGTAGCGCGGATGGAACTCCCCTCGCAGCAGACGCTCGACGTCGCTCGCGAACGTGGCTACACCATCGAACGGTTTGATGCATGCTGTGCCCTGCCGACTGCACTGGAAGCCGTAGCAGCGGTGTCTTGGTCTCCTAAGCATGCACAAGAGCGCGATCACTAGAGTGCACCCGGGGCGGGCTACCTGGTCGAACTCTGAAGGTGACGGGAAGCAAAGCGGAACGCGGACTGTGATCCGCTAAGAGCAAGGATGGCGAGGCTGGTATCTGTAAATGGGGGCAATCTGCACAATCCGTGATTCCACCCCTCAGCTACCGGCACCCCTCCGCCCACCTGCGCGTCCGGTATCCACTACGGATGCGCCACTCGCGTAGCACGTCCAACAGCTCGTGCTTCTTCTCCGCGGCAGCAGGGACATCCCAGAGGTTGCGGATCTCGCCGGGATCGTGCGCCAGGTCGAAGAGCTGGCCCTCGGCAGCGTCCAGGAAATGCACGAGCTTCCAATCGCGGCTCCGCACCATTGTCATGACTTCGGTCTCCCGCAGGATGCCGTCCCTTCCGTGCTCCGCATAGACATAATCTCGCCCTTGCCAGGCGTCACCCTCCAGCACCGGCAGCAGAGATGTGGCCTCCATGGTCTCGGGGATCGGCACTCCGGCCAGATCAAGGATCGTCGGTCCCAGGTCCATCATCTGGCAGAGGCCGTCGATCGTCCGACCACCGGCAAGCCATCCCGGTGCCCAGACGACTGCCGGCACGCGCGTGATGATGTCATACATCGTCCACTTCTGACTGTGCCCGTGATCGCCAAGGCAGTCGCCGTGGTCCGATGTGAAGATGACAACCGCGTTATCCAGGTAGCCGCGCCCATCCAGCGTCTCCAGGATTCTGCCGACCTGCTCGTCGATCATCGTGACATTGGCGAAGTAGTAGGCGCGCTGGCGCTTGAGTTGCTCGCGCGTCGGATCGAGCAGATGCACGATGGAGTCGTGGTCGACCTCGGCATTGTGCTGGCGCATCGCCGTGAAGACCGATGGTTGACCGGCGAGGTCGCCCTCCGTTG
>CBFCZM010000369.1:0-3144 GCA_965602565.1 uncultured Anaerolineae bacterium | reverse complement strand
CCTTTCTACGGGAATCCACTACAATTATACACAAAAATCTGGTTTGCAGCAAGCCGTGGAATCTTCCACAGAAATAGGGGCGCGAGCCGGCAAGCCCCATCTTGACGCTGGCGGCCCCAACCGTATAATAGCCCAAAGAACCAGCTCACTAAGGGGGCCAAGTGATTAGCGCGAACGAACTACGGAAGGGAACGACCTTCCTGCTTGACGGTGTACTGTATGAAGTCCTGGAGTATCAGCATTACAAGCCTGGACGAGGCAATGCTATCATCCGAACCAAGATACGCAATATGCGGACAGGCGCGATCATCCCCAAGAACCTCCTCGATGGGCACCGCGTTGAGGACGCCGATGTGGAGCGAACCACCGCTCAGTACCTGTACAATGACGGCGAGTTCTACCACTTTATGGACACGGATACCTATGAGCAGAGCCAGGTTCGTGCCGAATCACTGGGAAAGAAGGCGGGCTTCCTGAAAGACGGCATGGAGGTCACGTTGACTGTGTACGGAAGCGAGATCTTGGGCGTCGAGATGGCGTTGACGGTGGAGCTGGAAGTGGTTGATACGGAGCTGGCTGTGGTGGGCGATACAGCGACCGGTGCGACAAAGAAGGTCGTGTGCGAGACTGGGCTCGAGGTGCAGGTACCGATGTTCGTCAACGTTGGCGACATCATCCGCGTCGACACCACGAAAGGGAAGTACCTCACGCGCGCCTAGCCGTGCAGCATCCCTTGCGTCAGATTGCGGCCTCAGTCATCCGTGCGGCGCTCCATGTGGGGTGCGCCGCATGTGCATATGTTGGGCTCGTCTCTCACAAGATCACGGTGGAAAGTCATGCAGACCTTGCCAGCTGATGCCCAGGCTATGCCCTACATATCACTCCCGGCCTGGCCGATCGATATCGTGCGGGACCTGTCCGAGCAGCGCATCTGGCTGGCCGGTGGTTCTGTACGTGATCTCATCCTCGATCGGGTTCCGCAGGACTGGGACTTCGTGGCTGATGGTGGTGCTCTGCACCTTGCCCGAGCGGTGGCGGATGCTATGGGCGGCGCCTTCTACCCGCTCGATGCGGCACGGGGTACCGGTCGTGTGCTCGCACGTTGTCCGGTAGACCAGACCCCGGTTGTCCTGGACTTCGCTGAGGTCCGGGGCTCTGGCATCTTGGATGATCTGCGGCTGCGGGATTTCACGATCAATGCCCTGGCCCTCACGCTGGACGGCCGGCTGATCGATCCAACAGGCGGTCGGCAGGATCTCGCCTGCAGGTGTCTCCGGATGACAAGCCCGGGCACGTTTCTGCGGGATCCGGCCCGGCTCGTCCGTGCGGTTCGCTTGGCCGAGCAACTCCACTTCACCTTGGAGCCCGAGACGCACCAGCAGTTACAGCACGATGCCCCTGCGATCAACGACGTGGCCGCGGAACGGGTTCGAGCAGAGCTTGTGAAGTTGCTCCGCCTACCGGACTCGTCTCCAGGCCTGCATCGGCTCGATGAACTCAGGCTGCTTGAGCACATCCTACCAGAGGTTCACGCGGTGTGCGCCAGCTCCGCACCGGCAACCGGAGAAGCCTGTGCCCCCGAGGGGAGGAGCGGCCTGATCCAGATTGGCCAACTGGTCGGCACTGTGGCCCGGCTGGCAGCTGTTGCCGGGGGCTCCATCAATCTGGCGTCCCCCACCCTACCCGAGGACCTTGGACGCGCCGCTTCCGGCTTTGCAGCGGCGCACTCCGACTTGACAGCTCTGCTTGCGGCGTATCTGCGCGAGCCCGTGGGCGCTGAGGTGACGCGCAGGGATTTGCTCAAGTGGTCCGCTCTTTTCCTGAAGACCGGGACCGTAGTCCGGCACAAGACCGCGCCGGCGACGCTCACCGCCGCGGGATGCAGAGCATCGGCACGTATGGCGGAGCAAGCCATGGGCAGACTACGATTCTCGCGTGCAGCCGTGGACTTCGTTGCCAGAACCGTGAGTGAGTGTTGGCGTTTCGGCCGGCTGATCGGGAGTGTGCCAACCCGACGGCAGATCTACGCGTATTACCGCGAAGCGCAGCAATCCGGCATCGCCTGCGCAGTCCTGTCGTTGGCAAACACTGTCGTCGCCCAATCTGCGGCCTGGCGCGACCAAGAATGGCACGCCCATCTCGGCGTCGCGCGAGCCCTTCTCGACGCCTATCTCCGGCGACGGGAGGCCATTGTCGATCCCCCCTCACTTCTCAACGGCACGGACATGATGGTTCTGGGGCTGGACCCAAGTCCCCGGATGGGTGAGCTGATCGAAGCCCTGCGGGAAGCCCAGGCCGCAGGCGAGGTGTCGACGCGCTCTGAGGCACAGGTTTGGGCCGCCAGGATGATAGCGGCGCGATGAGCAGGGTTAACTCAGAGCCCTCGGGTTTCCGCACAGCTGCGGAAACTCACCGGCAACACAGGGTCTCCTCTCGTCTCTGGTGGTTCTGTCTGGCGGTGGTCGCACTGGCACTGGTGGGTTGCCAGCCGACCGAACCAGCAGCCACGCCAACGCCGACACGCACGCCGGTCCTGCCCACGGCGACGGCAACGCCGATCCCGACCTCCACGCCTACAGCAACGCCCACCAACACCCCCACACCCACGCCCACGCTGCCTCCAGGCTTGATTCTGGCCCCCACCGCAACCCGGACCGGGATCTGCCCTGCCACTACAGCTGACCTGTTCGTCCTCCGCGAGGGGAGAGTCTGGGTCTGCCTCGCCGAGGGGGGGCTGCCGGAGCAGATGCCGGTAGCTGCAGAGACCGCGGATGCTGCGGTGATCGCCTATGATGTAACGCACGATAGCCGCTACATCGCCTACGTGACGGCCAAGAACAGCTTCTGGGTCCTCGATCGCGCACTGGGACAGCACACCCACGTGCCTACGTCCGGACGACTGCTCAACGAGAACCAGGCTCGCTTTGCCGTCTCTGATGATGGCAGTGCTCTGACGTACCTCGCGTGGGGTGTGCAGGTGAGCAGTGGACCGATGCTTGAGGTCGAGAGAAGCGGTGTCCTGCTCTCGGCGAGCGTTCTGACACCGACGCTGCGGCAGCAGGAGCTTGCCACGTGCAGAGCTTCGGCGAGTCATCCCTGCCAGGGATTCCAGATAGCGCCTGATAAGAGTCAGCTGGCCTTTGT
>CBFCZM010000368.1:0-3155 GCA_965602565.1 uncultured Anaerolineae bacterium | reverse complement strand
TGCGCTTTGCCGAACCTGATGCCGGCGAGCTAGCGGCGGCCCGTGCTTTCCTGGCGCCATATGAGCTGGACTTTGGCGGACAGACAGGCCATTGTGAACTCGATATGGCACCACTGATGCAGCTTGGCCTTGATGGCCTGGCTGCATCCATTCGTGACAGACTTAGCCTGGCTGAGGACGGCGATGCGCGGTTGGCCTATCGAGCGTTCCTGTACGCTCTGGACGGCCTGTCGGCGATGATCGAACAGGCTGCCGGCGTGGTTGATGCGGGGCTCCGGGATGCTGCCGGGATACGGCGAGCGGAACTGGCAGAGCTCTCTGCGGCCTGCCACCACATTGCCGACGGCGCGCCCCGCACCTTCCTGGAGGCACTGCAGCTCTTGTGGTTCGTGCTCATCGGTGTGATGAACGCGGATCAGGCGGCCCTTGTGGTGCCGGGACACCTGGACCGCACGCTGTGGCCTTTCTACCAGGCGGACGTTGCCAGGGGAGCTCTCACCCGAGATCGTGCGTTGATGCTGATAGAGCATCTCTACATCGCCATCAATGCGTATATACCGGATGGCCTGGCGATGGGAGTGATGGTAGGGGGCCGGAACGCTGCGGGCGATGACGTGACCAATGAGCTCTCCTATCTATGCCTGGAGGCGTTGCGCCGCACCAAGATGATCTATCCAGCGGTCGGCGTCTGCTGGCACGAGGCTACGCCCGAACCCCTTGTCGACCTCGCTGTGGCACTGATGGGACACGGCTATCCGACGCCGGCCTTTTTCGGAGACGCGACGATCCAGCGCGGGCTGCGGGCCCTGGAAGTGCCTGACGATGAAACCTGCCGGTACATCAACTCCACGTGCGTGGAGATCACGCCCAGCGGCGCCAGCAATGTCTGGGTCGCCTCACCCTACTACAACACGTGCGGCCTGCTGCTGGAAGAAATCACCGTGCAAGCCGAGACTGAGAGGCTTGCCCAAGCCCATTCCGATGGGCCGGCGCTTACCTTCGAGCAGTTCATCGCGCAGTATCGCGACCGTCTGGCGGCTGCCATCGACGCCGGCGTCGCCGAGCAGAATCGCTTGCGACGCGAGCGCCAGGCGCATATGCGCCGGCCCCTGCAGAGCGTCTTCACGCGGGACTGCGTGGCGCGCGGTCTGGATATCGAGGCCGGCGGCGCGACCTACAACTGGGTCGAGTGCTCCTTCATCGGCCTGGCCAACCTGGCTGATGCGCTTTACGTCATCCGCGAGGAGATCTACACCCAGAGGAGACTGTCATTCGCACAGCTCAAGGGGATCCTCGATGCGGACTTCGCCGGTCTGGAAGCCACGCGCCAGCGGTTCCTCAATGGGTATCCCAAATACGGGCAGGGGAACGCCGACGTCGATGCGCTGCTGGCGGAGACTGTCAGGTTTGTGAGCGAGACGTGTGCCAGCTTCTCCGTTGAGCCCGGCGGCAGTGCGTACGTGCCGGGAGCCTTTGCCTGGGTCATGCACGAGCGGCTGGGGCGGGAGACGGGGGCGACGCCGGACGGGCGCCGAGCTGGATTCCCCTTTGCGGATGGATGTGGCCCGGCTCAGGGGCGTGAGAGCTGCGGGCCCACGGCTGCGGTGCTTTCTGTAACCGGATGGGATCACAGCCCAATGATCGGTGGCCTGGCCTACAACCTGAAGTTCAACAGCTCTCTCTTCCGCTCCGATGAGGGCTTTGAGGGCTTGAAGGCACTGATACTGACGTACTTGCGGCGCGGCGGGTTTGAGGTACAGGTCAATGTCGTAGACGGCGAGACGCTCGTGGCTGCGCGTGCGGATCCTGAAGCCTATCGTGATCTGATTGTGCGTATTGGCGGCTACGCTGATTACTTCACGCGACTCTCTCCCGAGATGCAGGATGAGTTGATCCTGCGGACGGAGTTTGGGCAGTTCTGATCACGGATTACGGAGGTTACGCAGATTTCACAGGTCTGGAAACGTTCAAGCGTGTTACCGCTGATACGTTTGCCGGGGATACTGGGTTTGGAGGCTCTTTGTGACGAAGTTGGCGCTGTTGGGCGGTGATCCGACCGTCACGCTGCCGTACGACGATGCGTGGCCCAAGATTGGCGAGGCGGAGATCGATGCTGTTGTCGCGCTTATGCGCGAAGGGCGGTTGTCCATCGGGGACGGCTCCGGTCCGATTGGAGGGCTGGAGGCTGCTTTTGTTGATCACACCGGTGCCGCGCACGCACTGATGCATAACAGCGGCACGTCAGCGCTGCACGCAGCTTTCTACGGCGTCGGCGTGGGGCCCGGCGACGAGGTCCTCGTGCCCAGCTACACCTGGCACGCCACCGCAGGTGCCGTCGTGATGGCCAACGGGGTACCCATCTTCTGTGAGAGCGATCCGCGCACGCTTAACATCGACGTTGAGGACGCGGCGCGCAGGATCACATCTCGCACGAGGGCGGTCGCGGTGGTTCATATGTGGGGTAACGTGGCTGATATGGATGCGGTGGTGGAGCTGGCCAAAGCTCGCGGTTTGGCCGTTGTCGAGGACTGTTCGCATGCGCACGGTGCTATGTGGCGGGGTCGCCACGTGGGCACCGTGGGCGATGTGGGCGCCTTCAGTTTGCAGGGGAGCAAGGTGCTTGTCGCGGGTGAGGGCGGCATGCTGATCACGAACAACCCCGAAGTCTACGACCGCGCTCTCGTGCTGGGCAGCCACGGACGCATCCAGTTGCACGCGCACAGCGAGGAGATGCGCGAGCTGTCGACCGGATTGGGATTCAAGTATCGACCGCATCCCCTGGGGGCCGCGATCGCGCTTGAGCAGTACAAACACCTGACCGGCTGGAACAAGGGACGCCGTGACAACTACGACTATCTCGTGGCGGGCCTGGCCGGATTGCCTGCGATCTGTGTGACCGAGTCGCTGGAGCAGGCCAAGCGCGGTGGCTACTACGGCACACGGGTGCTCTACGATGCATCGAAACTCATCGACATCTCCCGCGGCACGTTAGTCAAAGCGCTGCAGGCAGAGGGCGTGAAGTGTGACATCGAACGCTATCCGCTGCTTCATCTCACGTCCTACTACAGAAATCGTCAACGGGCCTACGATGGCTATCTTGCGCCTGTGGTCTCGGCGGAGTTTGCGACAGAACCCTATGTGCCCGGCGATCTGCC
>CBFCZM010000367.1:0-3166 GCA_965602565.1 uncultured Anaerolineae bacterium | reverse complement strand
ATGATGTAGCCACTTCCGTGCAATCATTTTTGAGGTCACTCATGAAGTTCTTGTGTGGCTGTCAGGACCGTGATATAATGCTAGAATCCAGCCGGTTCCAGCCACCGTATCTCTGCGTGGCACCATCCCAGCCTGGCGTAGGGGAGGCAACATGAAGTGCCCGTTCTGTGGTTCCGACAATACAAAGGTGGTTGATACTCGGCACGATGCACAGGGAAACGTTCGCCGGCGGCGCGAGTGCACAGACTGTAGCCAGCGCTTCAGTACTGTGGAGCGTGCCATTCTGACGACGCCCCTGGTCGTCAAACGCGATGGGCGTCGTGAGGAGTTCGAGCCGGGCAAGCTGGAGTCAGGTCTCCGCATCGCGTGTGCACGACGCCCCATCTCTGCACCAGCCATCGAGCGCATTGTCGAGCGCGTTGAGTACGCGATCCGCCAGACGGGTCGGACCGAGGTGCCCAGCCAGCTAATCGGCGACATTGCCATTGAGGAGCTCCGCAAGCTGGACGAAGTTGCCTACATCCGCTACGCTATCGTCTATCTGGGGCTCAAGGACCTGGAGTCCATCCGCGCAGAGATCGATCAACTGCGCGCTCAGCGCCGATAGTTCGAGGGCTCCCGAGCGGGTGCGCCGACTCATCTGACCGGCACGGAGCAGCCATCACGCTCAAGCCAGGTTTCGGGCCCGCGAACTCGGCATGAAGTCTCAGGACGCAGATGCGCCCAACCGGTCCCGGCACACGCAGTGGGCGCTGTTGTGTCCCGGGACCTGACCCAAGAGCAGAGAGATGAGCCCGCTCCCCGCAGGCAGGGGGTGGGCCGTCCTGTTATATTGTGGGATGTTGTCACGTAAGGAGAGACGAATGACCATCGATGATCTTCCTGTTCTCACGGATCAGGACCTGCACGCCCAGTTGTCGGAGAACTCACGAGAGGTCCTGGAGCGGCGGTACTTGCGAAAAGACGAATCCGGCCAGCCCGTGGAAACCATCGCCGAGATGTTCAGCCGCATCGCACACCACATAGCGGCTGCGGAGAGCAACTGGGACGGCGACGCCGCCGAGGCTGAGCGTACGTTCTACCGTCTCCTCACGCACCTTCGCTTCTTCCCCAACTCCCCCACGTTCACCGGTGCAGGAACCCCCTTGGGACAGCTCGCCGCATGCTTCGTGCTACCCATTGAGGATGACATGGGACGGGCCGAGGGCGGCATATTCCAGACGCTCCGAGATGCTGCCCTGGTTCAGCAGACGGGCGGCGGGAACGGGTTCTCCTTCTCGCGGCTGCGTCCTGAGAGCAGCCTCGTCGTGTCGAGTATGGGAAAGGCCACCGGTCCGATCGGCTTCTTGCGCGTGTACGATCAAGCCTTCGGCGAGATCGCCCAGGGAGGCACCCGCCGTGGCGCTAACATGGCAGTGCTGCGCGTCGACCACCCCGATATCGAGGAATTCGTCGGGTGCAAAACCTCGGAGAACGCCATCACAAACTTCAACATCTCCGTGGGTATCACCGACGCCTTCATGGAAGCGGTGACCAACGACGATGACTGGGAGCTGCACTTCCCGGATGTGCAGCATCCCGCCTATCGTGACTTCCGTGGATCACTTGAGGACACCGAAAAGCTCAGCATCCCGCTCAGTTCCTACGGTACGCGCAGAGCTCGCGACCTGTTCAACAAGATCGCGAAGCAGGCCTGGCGTAACGGGGAACCCGGCATGCTCTTCCTGGATACAGCGCAGATAGATCATCCGCTCCCGAACCTGGGACGGTATGAGACCACGAACCCGTGCGGTGAGCAGTTCCTGATGCCCTACGAGAACTGCTGCCTCGGATCGATCAACCTCGCCCAGCATCTCGGCACCTCGGATCAGGGCACGCCGGCGGTAGACTGGGAAGCCATCGCCGAGACCGTGCGGGTATCAGTACGGTTCCTCGATGACGTGGTAAGCGCGAACGCTTATGTGCCGGCCGTGCCCCAGCTCAAGGAAGCCGCGCACCGGGCGCGACGCATCGGTCTCGGCATCATGGGCCTCGCCGATCTGCTCTATCATATGGGCATTGCCTATGGTAGCCTCGACGCGCAGGAATTGTCCGCGCAGCTCATGGAATTCATTCGGTGCGAGGCGATGCTCGCCAGCATCGAGTTAGCCAAGGATCGAGGCCCGTTCGCCGCCATCGAAGGCAGCATCTTCGATCCGAAGGACCCCACCTGGCATCCACGCGAGTGGCCCGAATGGCTCAGCGGCGGACGGTCTCACGACTGGGGTCGGCCGGTCGTCGACTGGGATCGGGTTCTGGAGGGGCTACGCGCCCACGGCATCCGCAACTCCGCCCATCTCACCATCGCACCTACCGGGACCATCGCCACCGTATCTGGCATTGAGGGCTACGGCTGTGAACCGACCTTTGCGCTGGCCTACACGCGCTACGTTCACGAAGCGGACGAGAGGATCCAACTGCTCTATGTCAGCCCGCGCTTTGAGAAGGCCCTGATCGACGCCGGACTGGACGCTGAGACGCGGACGATCCTTCTGGACCAGGTCAGGGAAACCGGCAGCTGCCAAGGTGTCGCCGGCGTGCCGGAGGAGATCCAGCGGGTCTTCGTGGTCTCCAGTGACATCCCGGCCAAGGGACACATCCGGATGCAGGCGGCGCTCCAGCTCTTCGTCGACGCCAGCATCAGCAAGACCATCAACTTCGACGCCGGTGCGACGCCCGACGACATCGCCAATGCCTTCTGCTTGGCGTGGCGCCTCGGATGCAAAGGCCTCACCGTATATGTCGCCGGATCGCGTGAACACGAGGTCCTGCAGACCGACGCCACACGCAGACAGAGGCAAGCCGCGGACGGGGAACTTGAGGACGCCGGAGAAGCAGTGACCGGAGAGGCGGTGGGACCGGCCATTCAGATGCCGCCCCCGGCCGGATCCACAGCCCCGGTGCAGCGACGGCGCCCCCGGCCGAAGTCCCTCCACGGCACCACTTACCTGTCATCAACCCCTCTCGGGACAGCCTACGTGACCATCAACACCAACGGGGACAACCAACCCTTTGAGGTCTTCCTCAATGTGGGCAAAGCCGGCTCCGACACGGCAGCAGTGGCCGAGGCCATTGGCCGGCTCATCTCGCTGGCGCTCAGGCTCCCCTCACCTATGACTCCGCGCGA
>CBFCZM010000366.1:0-3168 GCA_965602565.1 uncultured Anaerolineae bacterium | reverse complement strand
CTCCCCCACCCGCACCCAAGTTCCAGTACGCGCATTCCAGGTTCGAGCCCGATCTTCCGGCAAACCAGCTCAAGCTTGGCCTCCTGCGCCTCCTCGAGGTCGGAGGCATCTTTCCAGTAGCCGCACGTGTAGTTCAGGCGCTTGTCGAGCATCGCCTCGTAGAGGTCGTTGCCCAGATCGTAGTGGTGTTCGCCGACCTCGAAGGCCCTGGCGCGCGATTGAAGGTTGAGGAACCGCGCCCCCGCGGCGTGTAGTAGGAGCTTCCAGTTCCCCTTGAGCTTCGACGGCAGATCCGCCAGGAAAACGCGGGTGACGAGTTGATCAATCGCCTCACAATCCCACCACCCATCCATATAGGCCTCGCCGAGGCCCAGATCCACCTCGCGCAGGACCCTGTCATAGAGCCGCGCATCGTGGATCTGGATGTCCCAGGGGTTACTGCCATTGACCTCAATGCCAGCACTGTCCAATAACTCTCGAATCACATGCTCCGATCGCGACGCTGCCATCTTGAACCTCCTTCTCCTGCTATCTGTCCGTCGACCACATAACTACGCATCATCTGAAACAGTGACGTTACAGCTGCGAAGAGGATCATTCCATACCAGTCGACGTATCTTGGGCGACATCGGCTGGCCCCAGCAAAACCTAGTGCTGTCTAGAGCGATTTCCGCAACTCCGCGCCCTGCGTGATCAGCATGTGCTGCAAGAGCGTCACGTCCAGATCCCGAGGCCTTACCTCTTGTTGCGCAGCCAGCGCGGCAGCCACGCCCGAGGCTTGTCCAATGGCTATCATCGGAATCATCGCCCGATGAGACTCGTAGGGCTGTTGCTCACTGGAGATACACCGTCCGGTCACGAGCAGGCTATCCATCTGCTTGGGAACCAGAGCACGATAGGGAATATCGTATCCCTCGTGTTCCAGATAGCGGCGGTAGCCATAGTAGTGGATGATAGCACAGGAGCTAATCGCGACGACATCGTCGAAGCGGTGGCCCTCAATCGCGTCCTCGGCAGTCAGTTTGTACTCTCCTTCCACAAACCGCGTCTGGCGAATCCCGAGCAAGGGGGGCGTCTCGAGCACGTGAGCATCCGCCAATTCGGGATGCTTCTGTTGCTTGGCGGCGAAATCTTCGTAAACACGCAAGCGCGCATCCACCTCGGCACCGGAAAGCTGCGCGGCGTCAGTGCCGTCGATCGGTTGCGCTGCCGGTCCCCACACGACGGCGTTGCTGCCAAAGTCGCACGCGTACGTTCCGCCGGGGCGCTGTGCACCAAACCCGATACGATACATCAGGGCATCGTTGAGCCGTGGGGCCTCATCCTTCACGGTCTGCCAGAAAGGCGCGCCGGACCGCGCCACAACATCACCGTCTCCCGACGCATCGACGACGACCTTGGCAAGCATGGCCTGGCGCCCGGACTTGTTCTCAACGATGATACCGCGCACGACATCATCCTCTACAATGGCATCGGCGAACCAGGTATGGAACCAGAGATCGACGCCGGCTTCGACACATAGCTTCAAGGTAACGTACTTGTACATCTCGGTGTCGATGGCATAGCTGTATTCCATCTGACCAGGCGTCGTGGCATAGGACTTCTGCGGGTAGGGACTCTTCCCCAAACCGCCCAGCACCTTGAGCTCGAGCACAATCTCCTCGGCGAGGCCGCGCACCGTCTGGGTAGAATCGGGCTCGACTTGGTTGCGGAAGCCATTGATGCACGCCATCAGGGACGCTGTCGCGGTGCCGCCCAGATAGCCGAAGCGCTCCACAAGCACCGTCTTGGCGCCGGCGCGTGCTGAAGCAATGGCAGCAGCCAGACCCGCCGCCCCGCCACCGACCACGATGACGTCCACTTCTCGGATAACGGGTAGCTGGTGTGCAGGTTCAGTGTAAGTTGCCATGGATCCTCCGGCAGTCTCTCGTGGATTCCATCTCGACATATCGTTTCTGTTCTCGCATCTACAGGTCGTTCACAAGTCGCACCATAGTCTCATAGTTGGTCAAGACCTGGGCGGGTATCTGGCGCCCATAGGGGCACGACGACGGCATCAGGACAAAGCCGCGTCCGTCACCAGCCGTCCCATCCCTGATCGCCTGGCGCGCACGCTGCTCAAATGCCGCCGGCGCCATCTGTTCGATCTCGGCGGCCTCAATATTACCGAACAGCACGATATCTCGGCCCACCGCCCGCCGAAGCTCCACCAACGTCATATCGCCCTGCGGGGGAGGCTCGATGGGATCGAGTCCTGCCGGTCCCATAGCAACAATATCCGGTAGGATTCTCCTGAGACGCCCGTGGGAGTGAATTCGCGCGAAGCCCCCGTGGCGCTGGATCATTTCGACTATGGGCTTCGTATACCGCACAGCGTATTCCTTGTACAGCCGGGGGGGCAGCAGCGGTTCGGAGGCATACTCCGATCCCACAATGCGCCACAAGTGGCCGGGAAAGGCCTCGGCAACGAACGCAACATCCCGGTAAATGTGCTCAGCATGCTTGGCCAACAGCCGGTGAAAGAGCGCGCCCTCCGTGAGTGCCAGCACGGTGTAGTCGGCCATCGAGAAGAGATCGGCGGCCAGGCAGAGCGGATCTGCTACGTCCACCATCACAAGGCCGGCATCCCCCAGCTCGGCATCCGCGACCACCAGGTTGTCAACGCTGATATCGTGGGCAAAAGCATCATCGGGCAGCTGCAGGTAGGCTTCAGCATCTCCCGGCGTCTTGAGCAGATGCTCCAGTGTCCAGACCGTCGCCACGTCAGGATCGCGCCGCGATAGCGACGTCAGAGTCCGTCCCCCAACCTCCAGGGTCACGCGCGTATGGCGCGCTCCATCCCTGGCACAGGTCTCAGAGCGGCGGAAGTCATCCATGCAGTTGTCGGGTGCGGGACGGCGGAGAGGTCCCATCATCCGAATGAGATCCGTCTCCTCTTCGGCGAGCTGGATCAGATCGCGCCAGCCAGGTCCGTTGTAGACGTTGTAGGGGTCGGGATCGTCAGGATCCAGCTTCCACCCGCCAATCTCATAGAAGCTCACGGGAGGGCGATCCACAGGCTCACCGCGCAGTGTGGCCATCAGGCGTTCGCGTCGCTTCATCATGCGCAGGTTGTACCCTGGAACACGGCGAAGGTCAAACGCGGGGGGGAAGCGATCAGCTTTCAGC
>CBFCZM010000365.1:0-3177 GCA_965602565.1 uncultured Anaerolineae bacterium | reverse complement strand
CCTCCGAGCGGAGCGACACACTGACCTGGCCAACGAGGCGCTGGTCTTCCTGACACGCAACAAGGACAGCTTTGGCACCTGGGAGACGACGTCGGCTACCGTGATGGCGCTCAAGGCTCTGATCGAGAGCGTGCGCTCCGGCGCCGAGGACGTTGATGCAGACGTGACGGTGCGCCTGAACGGTGGCGAGGTCAAGACCGTGCAGGTGACACAAGAGACGTTCGATGTCGTGCAGGTCATCACCTTCGACGATGTGCCGGTGGGGCGTGATGCTATGGTTGAGATCTCGATGACGGGTAAGGGCAATCTGATGTACCAGGTCACCGGCAGCTACTATCTGCCGTGGGATCGGCTGTCCTTCTACCCCGAGTTGGTCTCCGCGGACGAGTTGGTCAGCATCGATGTAGCCTATGACCGCACCGAACTGGCGGTAAACGACACGGTCGGCGTCAATGTGACCGTGACACTGAATGAGTACGACGGTGTCGCCGAGCAGACGATCATCGATCTGGGGCTGCCGCCGGGCTTCGAGGTCGAGACCGACGATCTCGCGCGGCTGGTCGCGCGCTTCCGGGATCTGCCCGATGACTACCCGCACGCGCAGGTCAAGCGGTTTGAGCTGACGGGGCGTCAGATCATCCTCTACGTCAGGAACCTGAATGGTACCGAGCCGTTGACACTGTCCTACCGGTTGCGGGCCAAGTTCCCGCTGGTGGCGCAGACGCCGGCGAGCACGGCATACGACTATTACAACCCCGGCGCGTCCGCCGATGCTGCGCCGCAGATGTTGACGGTGGTGGGGGAGTAGGAGAGCGGTCAGCGAATAGTCAACAGCAGTAGGGAGTACGGAGCAGGGAGTAAGAGGCCCTGGATGCCAGTAGGCGTCCAGGGCCTCGACATGCATGTCGTAGATCCGGATACTACCTGTAGTAATCCGAAATCTTGCCGCGCTTGCCGAGGATGGCGTGGGCTTTCTCCAGCTCCTCGGGGATGTTGATCTGCTGGGGGCACTTGCTCAAGCATTGACCGCACCTGACGCACAGGGATGCGTTGCCGTTGGGGTTCTCCTGGTTCAGCTTGTCCTTGGTCTTGGCAAGCTTCCGGTATCCGCTGCGCAGCCGCAGACGCATCCAGCCTTTGCGCGCCATCGAGGCGTTGTTGAGGATGGCGAAGTTCTGCGGGATGTTGACGCTGGCGGGGCAGGGCATACAGTACCGGCACGCCGTACACGGCACGAGCGTCTTGCTGCGGTACATCTCGGCCAACCTGGCGATGATCTCCTCTTCTTCAGCGTCCAGTGAGGCGATCCCCGATTTGTCGGCGCTGGCGCAGTTCTCCTCGACCATCTGCATCGACCCCATACCACTGAGCACGACGGAGACCTCCGGGCGGTTCCACAGAAACTGGAGCGCCCAGTCCACCGGTGTGCGGTCGGCCTCCGCTGACTTCATGATGTCGAGGGCATCTTCAGGGGGATTGGCCAGCGTTCCGCCCTTGAGCGGTTCCATAATGACCACGGCGATCCCTTTGCTGTGCGCGTATCTGAGCCCTTCGGTGGTCGCCTGGATGCCCGTGTCCATATAGTTGTACTGAATCTGGGCCATGTCCCAGCTGTAGTGATCGACAATCTCCTTGAAGACGAGGGACGTGTCGTGGAATGAGAAGCCGACGTGGCCAATGCGCCCCTGTCGCTTTGCTTCCTCCATCTTCTCGATCAGGCCCAATCGCTTCATCTTTTTGAAGGCGCCGGCGTTCATAGCGTGGAAGAGGTACAAGTCCAGGTAGTCGGTCTGCAGTCGCTGCAACTGGGTGTTGAGATACCGGTCGAAGTCCTCGGTCCTGCGCACCATAAACATGGGCAGCTTGGTGACCAGGTGGACTCGGTTGCGGTAGCCGTCCTGCAGCACCTGACCGAGGATCCGCTCGCTCTCGCCCAGGTGGTAGGGCCACGCAGTGTCGATGTAGTTGATCCCCAGATCGATCCCCCGGCGGATTATGCGAATCGACTCTTCCACCTCGGGACGGATGGGATTGAACCGTCGTGAAGGCAATCGCATGCAGCCGAAGCCCAGCGCTGAGACTTCCCAGTCCAGAGATCCCATTCTGCGGTATTGCATTGTGTGTAACTCCCTCTACGCTTGCGCAGCTCGTCTATTCGGTGCTGCCGCTCGGACGATGGTTCGGCGTTGCGCTGCGGTGGTCCCAAGCACGGCCCCAATCATCGCGATTCGACCCGTTGGTCACGCCCCGTGACCAGGAGGCCAAGGCAAGAGAGGGGCGATCACGATCGCCCCTCTCTTGCCTTGGCAAAGCACCTACTTCTTTGCCAACTGTGCGCTGAACATATCGCCGCCCTTTTCCTCGGAGCGATCCGTGGCCGGTGCGGGTTCTGGAGAGAGTTCTGAGATGGCAGCGCGCAGCTCCGCCGTCATATCGATCTCCAATGCGCCCAGTGAGCCCTCCAGCTGTCTGAGATTGCGCGCTCCGATGATCGGCGCGGTGATGCCAGGGTGCCCGCCAACCCAGGCGACGGCCAAGCTGACCGGGTCGTAGCCGTGAGTTTGCGCGAAGGCGGTGAACTCCTCAGCTACCCGGTAGGTCCATGCGTCGGCGTAGCGCTTCTGGTACATCGCGTTACTGACCAGGCGACCTTCTGCGGGCCGCTTGCCAACGCCGTATTTTCCGGTGAGCAACCCGCCACCCAGGGGGCTGTAGGAGATGACGCCCAGCTTCTCGGATTGAGCCATTGGCAGGATCTCCACCTCGGCCTGGCGCTTGACGAGGTTGTACATTGGCTGGAGGAGCTCAAACCGTGCCCAGTCGTGCAGCGCCGCGATACCCAACGCCTTGGCAACCTGCCACGCGGCGAAGTTGCTGGCCGCAGGATAGAGGATCTTCCCCTGGTCCACCAAGTCGCTCAGGGCGCGCACGGTCTCTTCCAGCGGCGTGTCGTCATCGAAGCGGTGGATGAAGTAGACGTCGATGGTCTCGGTGTTGAGCCGCCGGAGGCTGCCCTCAACGGCCCGCATCAGGTGTCGCCGGTTCGCGCCCCTGGCGTTTACGTCAGTGCCCATCGGGAAGTAGGCCTTGCTGGTGATGACGACCTCGTCACGGCAGTCCGCGATCAGGCGTCCGAGAATCTCCTCCGAGCGGCCTTTCTGGTAGACGTTGGCGCAG
>CBFCZM010000364.1:0-3183 GCA_965602565.1 uncultured Anaerolineae bacterium | reverse complement strand
CAGAGGTCACGTATGACGGGACGGCGACGGCTCAGGCCCTTGCCGCGGCTCAGGACCTCTTCGGTGATATCCTCGACGTGCGGCTCAAGGGCGTGGCGCACGTCTCGTTCCATCTGATGAGCCTGTACACCGACCTGCGCGGTCTGGAGCAGGTGATGATGGATATGGTACTCAATCCGAGCTGGTTGCGCGACGCGATGGCGTTCCTGGTGGAGGGGCACCGTCGGTTGGTGCAGCAGTTCATCGATCCGAATTGCTGTCGCTCAACAACGACGATACGTATCACAGCTCCGGTGGGAACGGGTACACCGATGACCTTCCGGCAGCAGGCTTTGACCCGGACCGGGTGCGCCCGATCGGTATGTGGGCCAGCGCCGGGGCCCAGGAGTTGGCCGCGGTCTCGCCCAAGATGCACGCTGAGTTCTCGCTCGACAACGAGAAGGAATTACTGGCGCCCTTCGGCCTGAACGGATACGGGTGCTGTGAGGCGCTCGACCGGAAGCTGGAGGATGTGCTCACCATACCGAACATCCGCCGCATCTCGATATCGCCTTTCTCCGATATTGGCGTCTGCGCAGAGAAGCTGCGTGATGCTGCGATCTTCTCGTGGAAGCCGCACCCTGCCCATCTGGTGGGCGCTTTCGACGATGACCGCGTCCGGAACTACATCCGCCACGCCGTTGAGGTCACGCAGGCCCACGATTGCGTGATGGAGATGGTGCTGGAGGATACGCATACGTGCGAGCATCGCCCCGAGCGCTTTGATCGCTGGGTAGCGATCGCGCGTGAGGTGCGTCAAGAGGCAGGCTACCAGGGGAAAGGTCAATGAGGGATAGGGCAACAGGGGATAGGGTCAAAGGAAAGAGTCGGTGTGGGCATTCTACGCGGGGGCTCTGTCTTGATGCCTTAGTCCTTGTCTCCCATCCCTCTGCAGCAAGGAGATCATATGGTTGAGATGTGGCCTCTCATTGATAGCGATATCCGCATCCTGCGCGGCTTGTATGTGCGGAAGCGTGAGATGGCGGCGGATCCGGTGATGGCGGAGCGGGCTGAACTGTGGACGCGGCACGCTTCCCTCGACAGCCGGCGTCCGATGATCCTGGCCGAGACCGGCGGGGTGCTGGATGAGTTGGTGCCCGTCTCCGTGCTGCAGTGCGAGGCGCCCTGGGCACGCCAGATGGAGCGCAGCCTGCGCGAGCTGGTCTTCCGCTACGAGCACGTGCGCGACGATTATGTGATTGAGCCCTGGATCCAATACGGTTGGGCGGTGGAGATCGGCGACTTCGGCGTGCAGACGGAGCTGGTACGCGGCGCCAACGAGGGCAAACTGGGCAGTTATACGTGGGACCCGCCTATCAAGGACCTCGATCGCGACCTCGATAGGCTGCACTTCCGCGAGCTTTCAGTGGATCGGGAGAAGACCGCGGCCTGGGCGGAGCTTCTTGACGAGCACTTCGGCGATATTCTACCTGTGCGCCTGCGCGCGAGCTATTGGTGGACAGCGGGCCTCACCTGGTCGGCTATCAATCTGATCGGCCTTGAGCAGCTGATGATGATGATGTATGACAATCCCGATGGCCTGCACCGGTTGATGGCCTTCCTCCGGGACGATTTCCACCACATACTGGACTGGTTCGAGGCCGAGGGGTTGCTGTCGCTGGATCGCGAGAATGACTACACGGGCTCGGGTACGCAGGGGTGGACGACGGAACTGCCGCAGTCCGATCTTGCGCCGGGTGGTCCCGTGCGGGTGAAGGACATCTGGGGGCTCTCGGAGTCGCAGGAGACGGTAGGGATCTCGCCCAAGATGTTCGAGACGTTTATTTTCCCCTACCAGCTCCCGGTCATCAGTCGCTTCGGGCTGAGTTACTATGGGTGCTGCGAGCCGGTGCACAATCGCTGGCACGTGATCGAGCGGATTCCGAACCTGCGCCGCGTCTCCGTCTCGCCGTGGTGTGATGAGGAGCAGATGGGCGACATGCTGGGCAAAGACTACATCACCTGCCGCAAGCCCAACCCGGCTATGATCAGCACCGGGCACTTTGACGAGGACGCGATCCGCGAAGATGTGCGTACCACGCTGCGCGCAGTTGGCGATGGTCCGCTTGAGTTTGCGATGAAGGACGTGCACACGCTGAACGACGAGCCGATGCGGCTGGGCCGGTGGGTCGACCTCGCACGCGAGGTCTGTGCAGGGTAGACAGCAGATCTGCTGGCGCACGTGTGCGCGCACACGTCGCAGAACGGAAATCTCATCGCTTCCGAGGCAGACCTTTGAGCTTTTCGTGTTATTCAGATCGCTCTGCTCAAGAAGGAAAAGCTCAGAGGTCTTCTTGGGCGACGGGTGGGCGTCAGAGGAGAGGCTAGTCAGCTGTTTTCGGCGTAGTACCTAGCTGCACAGGAGGGATGCAATGTTGAAGCGAACACTGGGCAAGACGGGGATTGAGGCATCTGTGGTTGGCTTTGGTGGGATCATTGTGATGAACGAGACGCCGGAGGCGTCGGCGAAGTCCGTGGCTGAGGCGGTCAATGAGCTTGGCATCAACTACTTCGACGTGGCGCCCAGCTACGGCAACGCCGAGGAGCGGCTGGGACCGGCGCTGGCACCCTATCGGAATGACGTCCATCTCGCCTGCAAGACCGGGGAGCGCAGGGCCGAGGGGGCCGAGGTTGAGCTGAACGCCTCACTGGAGAGGATGCAGACCGATCACTTCGACGTCTATCAGCTCCACGCGATGACGACGATGGAGGATGTGGAGACGGCGTTCGGACCCGGCGGCGCGATGGAGGTCTTCGTCAAGGCACGCGAGCAGGGCAAGGTTCGTTTCCTGGGCTTTTCGGCACACTCCGAGGAAGCCGCGCTGGCACTGATGGACCGGTTCGACTTCGACACGATCCTCTTCCCCATCAACTGGGCCTGCTGGCTCAAATCGGGTTTCGGTCCCGACCCGATCGCCAAGGCCAAGGAGAGGTCCATGGGCATCCTGGCGCTCAAGACGTTGGCCAAGCGGGCGTGGGATGAGGGCGAGGAGCACGACTGGAGCAAGACCTGGTACAAGCCGGTGGAGAGCTACGAAGAGGCCAAGCTGGCCGTGCGCTTCACGCTCTCGCAGGGCGTATCGGTCGCCATTAGCCCGGGCCATATGGAGTTGCTCCGCTGGGCCTGTGATGCGGCGGGCGAAT
>CBFCZM010000363.1:0-3183 GCA_965602565.1 uncultured Anaerolineae bacterium | reverse complement strand
CTCATCGTTCCGAAGACGCATATCCGGGATCTGTACGGGATGACGGCAGAGGCCGGGGCTGCGGTGATGTCGCTGGCTGCCAGAGTTGCCGGGGCGATGAAGGCCGGTTTGGACTGCGATGGAGTCTACATGACACAATCCAGCGATCGTTCCGCGGGACAGGATGTTTGGCATTTCCACATGCATCTCTATCCGTGCTGGGACGGGCGAGAGCTAGAGGCGATTGGTCGTTTCTTCCGTACCGTCACGGCTGAGGTGTCCTGGTCGGCCGATGCAAGGTCTGTGATGCTGGGTAGGATCCAGGCGGGGCTGGGCGCGTGAGCGCGGAGTAGCATTGGAGCAATGGCCACTGCCTGGCGCAGTGGCCGCTGTGTCATTTCCGCATGCTTCATCGGATTGACATTCCGGGTCGTGATTCTACCATACGCTGGTGTCCGAAGCGACTTAGCTACCGATAGGAGTCACTATGGTGGATGGCGGGATTGATCTGTACGCGCTGCTTGGGATCGAGGCCTTGCTTCTCCAGGCGGCACAGCTGGTGCCCCGGTCCATTCTGGGCCTGGCCATCGTTGCGGTCTTCTGGCGACTAGGGAAGGGGGCCGAGCGTGTTGTAAGACGAGTCTTCGAGGCGCGCAGTCTGGACCCTGACGTGCAGGAGCTGTCGGAGGCGGTCGCAAAGATCGGCGTTTTCTCGGTTGGTGTGGTCACAGGGCTGGGGACGATCGGGATCGATGTCATGGGCCTGATTGCCAGCCTGGGGCTGGTCGGCTTCGCCGTAGGTTTCGCTCTGAAGGATGCGATCTCAAACACTCTGGCGGGCGTGCTGCTGTTGGTCTACGATCCGTTCAAGCGTGGTGATGTGATCGCGGTAGCGGGAAAGCAGGGAACCGTGGTGGAGATCGACATGCGCTACACGACGCTGGATGCAGCCGAGTAGCGGATCCTTGTCCCAAACTCACAGTTGCTCAACAATGTGGTGGTAGTGGAGAAGGGTGGTACTACGTCAGAAGCCTAGCATCGACAGACACTCAGGAGCGGGCAGTTCCCAGTCTAGCATACCTCACCGGGGGTGGCTGTGATCCCCAGCGAAATCCAACCGGTCTTTGACGAGGTACTGGTCGCGGTTCGTCACTTCACGAGGGCGGCCTATGGCATCGCTGTGGGCGGCGCTCATGCGAAGGGCACAGCGGACGCAGAGTCCGATCTCGACATCTATCTATTTGCCGAGGATGCTCTGCCAAGTGGTGAGCGCGAGTCCCGCGTGGTGGAGTTCTGTCCGGGAGCCCAGCACATCGTTTCTTGGGGTGGCGACGGTCCGTTCGTGCAATGTGGTACTGATTTCGACCTGCGGGGGCTCAGGGTCGAGTGCTGGCTGCGCAACACGGAGCTGATCGAGCGCGCCATCGCCGAGGCTCAGGCCGGCATTGTGAAGCGCGAGTGGGTCACGTGGACGACGACCGGGTTCTACAATCACTGCACCCTGTCGGATGTCAGCGTGATGATCCCGATCGATGATCCCGATGGTATCCTGGCCAGGTGGAAGAGCGTGGTGGCGACCTATCCGCCGAAGCTGCGCGAGGCCATTGTGCAGACGCATCTACAGGCGGCCCGCTTCTGGCCGAGCAACTTCCACTACAGCAGCGCCGTGGAACGCCAGGACATCATCTATACCACAGGCATCGTGCAGCAGGTCGTCCACAACCTGATCCAGGTGCTGTTCGCAGTCAATGAGACGTATTTCCCCGGCGACAAGAAGCTGGCGAGCGCGCTTGCGCATCTTGATAGGGTCCCCGAGGATCTCGCCGCGCGAATCGAAGTCTTGATCTTCCCCGGCGAGCGCCCCAGCGTCGCATCGCTCCAGCGGCAGCAGACCGGCCTGCTGTCGCTGCTGCGGGATGTGGAGCTGATTGTGGCGCATCAGGACTCGTACTGACCTCACAGGGACGCGCACGATCAGACTGCTGTTGTCCACGGTGACTCTCGACAAGTCAGTGATGACAACTTCGCACAGACCTCGGGTACCAGTCTGGTTCGGGGAAGACCTTCCCCCTAGCACGCAAACGGATCAGTACGTGCCTGTCGGCCGAAGCGTCCGCTGGCGGGGGGAGTGCGACGTGCTGGTGACGGCCCCCGGGATCGCGGCGGGGGCCGTCCTGGCTATGCTGTCAGCAGCACAACCAGGGGGATGAGTATCGACGACACTCCCAGGATCGCGATGATGGCGATGAACATGATGTAGCGCCGCATGTAGTTGGTAAGCAGGCTGGCGCCATAGTATTGGATGACATCGGCGTCCTCGTACATCTTGAGCAAGCCTTGCGCCAGTGTCCTTCGCGTCGCGCGACCGGTCAGCAGCCCAACGACGGAAACCCCGTTTATCAGAATTGAGACGGTGAGGTTTATCGCGAGCACGATGGCACTGGTCGTTCCGGCCTTAGTTTGACCGAGCTCGTCTGCAGCGGCTGCTGCCAACCCTGAACTGACCCCTAACATGATCAAGTTGAGGGCGATGGCGGTGACTACGAATATCGTGTCCGTCTTCGTATTGAGCCGCACCTCTTGGTTAATGTGTTCGTGGATATCGTGCAGCATGATCTCACGTGCTCCTTTCATCCGCCTTTGCGGGATTGGCCAACTCGCTGCGTAGCCTTGCGGCGATCCGTCATCAAGAGGGCGCCCCCCAGCAGTGCCGTCGAGATGAGAATGACGCCGCCCATTCCGCCCATCTGTACGCGCGAAATCCTCTGCATTCCGGGGGTGACATCCTGGGTAACTTGGAGTAGGGCTTCCAGGCTGCGTCCGCCCGTTGGGATCGGGACGAGGCTCGCGACAAGATCGCGGTCCAGGAGTTCGCCGTCGAGCGCTTTGAATGTCTCGTGGTGTGTCAGTTCCGTTATCGCTGGTGATTCGCGTCTCCAGTACCACTGCCCCGAGACCATTTCGCGAACCACTCCGTGGGTGACGTATTGCCCAGTCTCTTCTGGTTCTGTGGAGAAGACGACGGCGCCCTCCTTTGCATAGAGTGTGATCCGGACCACAGGCAGGTCGCCAACCTGGGCCAGGATTGCCTGCCCCAACCTGGCTACCTCCTCGTGATCCCTCAGCTCCTCGACGCGCATGTCGAGTGCACCATCGACAAATGACCTGAACTCCGGCCACGTCGTGTTGGTGAACCGTTGGGCA
>CBFCZM010000362.1:0-3194 GCA_965602565.1 uncultured Anaerolineae bacterium | reverse complement strand
TCCCTGTAGAGACGCGGCGGTGCCGCGTCTTCTGCGGTCGACGACATTACCACGTCGCCGGAAGGCGATTCACCGGATCGTCTCTACAACAGCACGCCAAGACGCTCAGCCCACTCTCCCTGTAGAGACGCGGCGGTGCCGCGTCTTCTGCGGTCCGCGGGTCAAGAAACCAGCGCCTCCTCATACATGGCGACGATGTTCGCCGCCTGCACATCGGGCTGGATGTTGTGCACTGCCGTCAGAACATAGCCGCCCGGCCCCAGCTCACGCTTTCGGCGGCGCACCTCGTCCCGAACATCATCGGGCGTGCCGAAGGGGAGAGTATGCATCGTGTCCACCCCGCCCCAGAAGACGAGTTCGTCCCCAAAAGCTGCCTTGAGCGTCGCCGGGTCCATCCCGCGGGCACTCACCTGTACGGGGTTGATCGCCTGAATCCCCATATCCACGAAATCGGGCAGCAGATCCACAACGGAACCGCAGGAGTGGAACAACAACACCGCATCGGTCCGCTCGCAGATCATCCGAAGATAGCGTGCGTGGCGAGGCTTGATGATGCGCCGATACATATCCGCCGACATCGCCGGTCCGCGCTGATCCGCCACGTCGTCCGCCGTGCTGACCACGTCCACGAGATCGCCGACGGCATCCAATGCCCGGCTCAGGATCTCCAGCCGAATCTCAAGAATCGCATCCATCAGCGCGCCGATCAGACCGGGATCCAGCGCCAGATCCATGTACCACGGTTCGAAGCTGCGCATATACTGGCTGGTGTGAACGAAGATATCAGACATGTGCAGGACGAGAGCGCAGTCGGTGGTCTCTCGAATGCGAAGGGCCCGCTCGCGAAGCCCGCGCGTGATGCCGGGGTCCGTCGGATCAGGCCAGGGATACCGCGTGATGTCACTTACGGTGATCTCGCGGCCCAACGGCGACTTCACAACATCGAAGTAATGGCAGCCCGACGGGCAGGTCCGCACGACACCAAACTCATCGCGATGCATCAGCGAGCCGTGCTTCGCAGGCGGCAACAGGGCTTCCGAGGACACATCGGACTTTCCGAGGAAGACACCACGGAAGTCGATACCCAGCCGCTGCAGGACGGCTTCGTCCGGCGTCGCCAGCCCCAGCATCTTGCTCATCCCGTGGCCCGATGGCTTGCCGGCATCCAGCTCCTCGGAGGCCGAGGTATCGGCGCCCGCCCCCACTCCAAGGAAGCCCACCAATGCCTCATATGGCAACTGGAGGATGCCCGTGTTCCTCGTCGACCCAAGATCGACCGGCACGCGATCCGGCGTCTCGTGATGCAACGCAGCCAGCGCTCGCTCTCGGTGGTTCACAGCGCGCCTCCTTCTGACAGAACCCGGGTATCCGGCTACCGGAACAGAGTATACTCCCGCCGTGCCGGGGCAACCAGTCCATCCGCCCTTGAGATGCGCTGTAGCGATCCGGTGGCGCAAGAGGATCGGTCTCCGGCCCTCGCCACCGCCGGAGGGGACCCCTGGGGGGACAAAGGAGAGATGGCGAGCCCGGGTTGCTCCAGGCCCCCACCCGGAGAAACCGTTGCATTTCGTACGAACGCCCCTATACTGACGCGCGGAACTGCACGGCTCACGGGGATGCGAGTCCGCACGCTCGGAGGACGACCATGGAGCACCGTTTCGCCACCGACGAGGATCTTCACCTTCTGGCCGAATGGAATCATCAGCTCATCCAGGATGAGTGCCACCGCAACCCTATGAACGTGCCAGAGCTGCGGGAACGGATGCGGGGATGGTTGCACGGGGACTACAGGGCCGTGATCTTCACGAAGAGCGCGGAGCCGGTCGCCTACGCCCTGTACCGCGAAGGCGCCACCGAGATCTACCTGCGGCAGTTGTTCGTGAGGCGTGACCGCAGGCGAGGAGGCATCGGCAGAGGGGCCATGGACGTGCTCCACAAGGAGGTCTGGCCCGGCGACAAGCGGCTGACCGTCGAGGCGCTGACAGCCAACAAACCGGCCGTCGCGTTCTGGCGCGCCGTCGGCTACAAGGACTACTGCCTCACGCTTGAGATCCTCCCGGAAGAGAAAGGATAGCCTACCCTGAAAGCAATGGTATTGACCGAGCTCCACGACCTCCAGGAGAATCAGAAGCCACTGCAACTGATGGCGCTGCCGATTCCTGTCCCGGCCGCGGGGGAGATTCTGGTGAAGGTATCGGCGTGCGGGGTCTGCCACACAGAGCTGGATGAGATTGAGGGACGAACACCCCCACCCCATTTGCCCATTGTGCTTGGTCACCAGGCGGTGGGCCGGGTAGAAGCCACGGGTAGCCAAGCCAACCCATTCAGCATCGGCGATCGCGTCGGAATCGCCTGGATTCACTCCGCCTGTGGGAAATGCAGGTTCTGCCTGGCAGGCAATGAGAACCTGTGCCCCGACTTCAGGGCGACGGGCAGAGACGTCAACGGCGGGTATGCCGAGTATATGATGGTGCCAGAACGCTTTGCCTACCGCATTCCCCACGTTTTTACCGATTCTGAGGCAGCGCCGCTGTTGTGCGCCGGCGCGATTGGCTACCGGTCGCTGAGACTGACGGGCCTCAAGGATGGACAGAACCTGGGCCTGACCGGATTTGGGGCTTCCGGCCACCTCGTTATGAAGATGGTGAGGCACCGATATCCGAATGCGCAGGTCTTCGTCTTTGCCCGAAGTGCGAAAGAGAGAGCGTTCGCCAGGGAACTTGGTGCAGTCTGGGCAGGCGACACTGCCGAAGAATCCCCGGAGAAACAGGATTGCATCATCGACACCACACCGGTGTGGAAACCAGTTGTTGAGGCGCTGAGGAACCTTGAGCCGGGTGGACGGCTGGTTATCAACGCGATTCGAAAAGAGGAAGCGGACAAGGACCATCTTCTGCGGCTGGACTACCCCACCCATCTGTGGATGGAGAAGGAGATCAAGAGTGTGGCCAACGTCACTCGCAGAGACGTGAGCGAGTTCCTGGCGCTTGCGGCTGAAATGCGTATCAAGCCCGAGATCCAGGAACTCGGCCTGGAAGATGCCAATCAAGCGCTGGTTGAACTCAAGACCGGCAGGATTCGGGGGGCGAAGGTTCTGAAAACAGGTTGAGCCAAGCCCGCCAGCCGACGGCGGGAGAATGCTGCTCGACTTGTCGCTGGAGCCGACCTGGCTACAGGGCCTGACCGTTCACCCA
>CBFCZM010000361.1:0-3209 GCA_965602565.1 uncultured Anaerolineae bacterium | reverse complement strand
GAAAGACGTCACAGTTGCGATGGTTGCCCTGGGTGGGTACGGGAATACCTACCTAGCTCGTCTGTTTGGCCATGGCGAGCATGGGGGATTCCGGTTGGTCGCCGGCATCGACCCCGATCCCAAGGGCTGTCGCTATCTGGATGCGTTCAAGGAGCTGGAGATACCGATCTACCCTGACCTGGACCACTTCTATGCGGAGTCTGCGGGGTCCGCCGGGGCCGACTTGGTGGTGATCGCAGCCCCGATCTCGCTGCACCTGCCCTTTACCCGTACGGCGCTGGCGCACGGCTCGAACGTGCTGTGTGAGAAGCCCGTGACGGCCACGATCCAGGACGCCCTGCAGATGGCTGCGGCCGAGGAGGCTGCTGGGGCTCTTGTGGGGATCGGGTACCAGTGGTCGTTTGCTGACACTATCCAGGCGCTGAAAGCGGATGTGATGGCCGGGGCGTTGGGCAAGCCGCTGCGGTTCCGGACCAAGGTGCTCTGGCCGCGCCCGCAGTCCTACTATCATCGCAACAACTGGGCCGCGAAGCTCAAGACGGCCAGCGGCAGCTGGGTTCTGGATAGCCCGGTGAACAACGCGACGGCTCACTATCTGCACAACTGCTTCTACGTGCTGGGCGAGACGCGTGAGACGAGCGCGCGGCCGGTCGACGTTCAGGCCGAGCTCTACCGCGCGAACGATATTGAGAACTACGATACTGCTGCGGTCCGTTGCCACACCGAGGACGGGGTCGAGATCCTCTTCTACACCGCGCACCCGGTCAACCAGAACATCGGTCCGGTCCTGACCTATGAGTTTGAGAACGCTGTGGTTGAGTACGAGGCGTACGATACTCCGATGGTGGCGCACTTCAGGGATGGTCGTGTCAAGGACTACGGCAATCCTTTCGCCAATGAGGGAAAGAAGCTCTGGGACGCTATCGAGGCATCGCGCACGCGTGCGCGCACGCGTGCGGGCCGGACCGGTGCGCCTTTGGCTTGCAGCATCAGCGCCGCGATGTCGCACACGCTCGCCGTCAACGGCGCTCAGGAGTCCGTTGACAGCATCGCGGACTTCCCTGATGACCTGGTGCGACGCCACGACCAGAACGGCGATGAACTGGTCTACGTTGACGGCCTGGTGGAGACGCTTGGCCGGTGTTATGATCAGGGTGTGATGCCCTCTGAGCTGGGGGATGTTCCATGGGCAAGGATCGGGCGCGTTGTGGATCTGCGGGACTACCGGCACTACCCCTCTTCGGAGACTCCCCTGCAATCTTGATAGGGTCGCTGAGATGAGGGCGGAGCGCCGGGCCTCCGCACCCCCGTGCGGCCGCGTGGCTGCAAACATTGGGGTCTTGCTGCTCTCAGCAGCGACCCTGATGTTTGAGATCACCCTCACGCGCCTCTTCTCGGTTTCCCAGTTCTATCATTTCGCTTTCATGATCGTGAGTCTGGCGCTGTTGGGCTTTGGTGCCAGTGGCACGTGGCTGGCGCTGTGGCCGGCGTGGGGGCGTCGGTCGCGGCTAACGCCGCGGTTGACGCTGGCGGGGCTTGCATTGGGCTATGGCATCACCTGTTTGGGCGCCTATCTCTTTATCAACCAGGTCCCATTCGACTCCTTCAGCATCGCCTGGGACGTGCGCCAGGTGGCTCTGCTTTTCCTCCACTACGTCGTCCTGGCGATCCCCTTTTTCTGCAGCGGGGCTGTGCTGAGCCTGCGGTTCGCGATTCAGCCGGATGCCGCCGGCACAACCTATGCCTACAACCTCATCGGGTCTGCGGTTGGGTGTCTGTTGGCTCTGGCGATCCCCAGCTTTCTCGGCGGTGTGGGGCCTGTGTGGCTGAGTGGGGCCCTGGGCGGCATCGCGGCTGTGATCTTTGTGCGACCTCACCAAGGGACAGGCGGCGCCCGTGCGCGGCCTCGCCGGTGGATTGCCCTGGGTGGCATTACGCTTGCGACGTTGAGCGTGGTGAGGGCGTTCGTGGGTCCTGCCGAAGGTGAGCTACATCTCTCCCCGTACAAGGGACTCAGCTACGCACTCCAGATACCCGAGGCCCGGGTTACGTACAGCGCGTGGAACGGTTTCTCACGCGTGGACCTTGTGGAGAGTCCAGCAATCCGCTCGTTGCCGGGACTGAGCTACCGTTTCCTGTCAAGCCCGCCACCGCAGCGTGGGCTGTTCGTCGACGGCGATGACCTCAGCCCCGTTCTGGACATTCCCTCTGCAGGATTAGGCGGGCGGCAGGATGCCGACTTGGCGTTCGCGGATCACATGCCGACGGCGGTGGCTTACCAGCTGCGCCCCGACGGCAAGGCCCTTGTCCTGGAGCCGCGTGGGGGATTGGAGCTGTGGATCGCGCGCGGTCAGGGCATCGCTGATCTGACCGCGGTGTCTGCGAACCCGCTGGTCGGTCTGGCGGCAGATCACTATGCCGGCCCAGCGCCGATTGTCGTCTACGATGATCCGCGCAGCTATGTTCGCCGATCCGCCAGGACCTATGATGTCGTGACGTTGGCGTTAACCACGCCCTACCGTCCTATTCGCTCCGGTGCCTACAGCCTGGGCGAGGACTATGCCTACACGGTCGAGGCATTCCGCGACATCCTCGGCGTCCTATCGCAGGATGGCATCCTGGTCGTCTCTCGATGGCTGCAGACCCCGCCGAGTGAGTCGGTGCGCGCCTTTGCCCTGGCAGTTGAGGCCACGGTCTCTTCGGAAGCGGCCTCTGCACCTTCGGACGGCGGGGGAGGTGATCCAGCGGCTCAGATCGTCGCGTTCCGCGGCTATGCGATGATGACGCTGTTGATCAAGTCACAGCCGTTTTCTACGGATGAGTTCGACGCGATCCGTGGCTTCCTCGACGAACGGGCCTTCGACCTGGTCTATGCGCCGGGTATCCAGCCTGAGGACGTTAACCGCTACAACGTCCTGCCCTCGCCGGTGTACTACGAGGCATTCTCGGCGCTGCTCCGAGTTGAAGACAGGGAGGCGTGGTATGACGCTTACCCGTTTGACGTCAAGCCTCCCACGGATAACCATCCCTTCTTTGGCCATTTCTTCAAGTGGTCTCAGGCCGGCCAGGTTATCGCGGAGTTGGGCAAGACCTGGCAGCCGTTCGGCGGCGCGGGATACTTCGTCGTCGTGGCGTTGCTGGCGTTGAGCCTTGTGGCTGCCGCATTGCTGATCGGGCTTCCGCTGTTGGCAGCGCGCGGACAGGCCGGG
>CBFCZM010000360.1:0-3245 GCA_965602565.1 uncultured Anaerolineae bacterium | reverse complement strand
GTCGGTGAGCTCAAACTCCCTGTCCGCCATGAAGGCCGCCAAGGACGCGGGCTCGTAAGCGCGGATCGTGAACAACTCCACGATCTGGCCGGGCTCCAGCGCCATCTCGGCGTCCAGGCAGGACAGCCTGATGCGCTCGGCTGCCCTGAAGGAGAAGGTGAACCGCATCGTCTCCAGAGCGCCATCCGAACGCTCCTCCCGGAGGATCTCACCCAACTCCCTTGACAGACCGAGCGCCCCCAACAGCCGATCGAAGAACTCGCTCAGGTTATCGGGCAGGCGCGCCAGCCGCATCCGCAGCTTCGCATTCTGATGCTCGGTAGGCTGGGTGGGCACGACGTCAAGGTAGAGATAGTCACCCGGTGGTACCAGATCGGTCAGCAGATCCGCGACGTGCGTCTGATCGAAGTTGCCAAAGGTGCCCCCGATCATCGCGTATACCCGCACGTGATCGTCCTGAACGACCCTGTGCAGCTGTCCTGCAAAGGCAGGATCGCTGAAATCAGCCAGCACAAAGGATTGGCGGTAGGCATCCTCGTTCAGGTTCTCCGCGGCCAGCTCAAGCATGCGCTCCGACGAGTCGACGCCAACGTAGTGCAGCTCGTAGCCATCGGCCTGCATCTGCCGTAGCAACATCTTCTCGGGCCCGGCATTGCCGCAGCCCAGGCTGATAAAGGCGATGCGCCGGTCCTTGCGCCAGAAGTCCTGATCCTTGAAGAAGCGGTACTCGTCTTCCCAGGCAATCTGGGCCAGGTCGCCATTGCGGTAGCTGTAGAACGCAGTGGCCCCATTCAGTAGGTAGAAGAGGTTTTGGGGTACGCGTCCCTGGGAAACGAATTCGCTGAGGTAGTTGGTCTCAAGAGTGTCGTAGTCGCAAAACACCAGACGTTCACGCATGTAGGTCTCCCACGGCGGTCAGACTCGGTCGGTAACGACAGTGACGCCCGAGTACACAACGAACAGAGCACCAACGATTATAGCCCAGGCGGGCCAACAGAGGAAATCACGCAGGTAAGAAAGAACGCCACCGCTGACTGCGGTGGCGTTCTTCACATCACGTCAAGCGACGGCTGGCTCCAGCTCGCCGGACGGATCCTCAACAGCTTCTGGAGCTGGGGCCCCTGCGGCCGCAGAGCCCGTCTCCGCCACTTCATCATCCATCTCCGGTGCCGGCAGAAGCGCGTGCTGCAGAACTTCCGAGATGTCCTCAACCGGAATGAACTCTATGTCCTCCCGAACCTGCTCGGGGATCTCCTCTATATCGACCTCATTGTACTTCGGCACGATAACCGTCTTCAGACCAGCACGGTGCGCCGCCAGAGCTTTGAGCTTCAAGCCGCCGATCGGCAACACCTGTCCCTGGAGCGTGATCTCACCCGTCATACCCACGTGCGGGTCCACGGGGCGTCCGGAGAGCAGCGATACCAAGGCCGTCACCATTGTGACACCGGCCGAAGGGCCGTCCTTGGGCACGGCGCCGGCGGGCACGTGCAGGTGGACCTTGCCGTGTCCATTCTTCCTGCCAAGACCGAGCTCCTCGAGATGCGACTCGACGTAGCTCAAGCCGATGCGAGCTGACTCGCGCATCACATCGCCTAACTGGCCCGTCAGAATCAACTGCTCATCCGATCCCGGCATCGTCGCCGCCTCGACAAAGAGAACTTCGCCGCCGGTGGGTGTCCAGGCCAGCCCCGTGGCCACACCGGGCTTCTCGGTCCGCAGCGCTGCCTCAAAATGGTAGCGGGGCTTTCCGAGATACTCGCGAGCCTTCTCGGGATCGACCACGACCGGGCCCTCCTCATCAAGTCCCTCGGCAACCGATGTGGCGACTTTGCGGCAGGCCTTGCCGATCGAGCGCTCCAGCTGCCGTACGCCGGCCTCCCGGGTGTAGTCACGGATGAAGGTCCGCAGTGCAGCGTCAGTGAACTCGATCTCCTCTTCGAGCAGCCCGTTCACCCGCAGCTGCCGCGGCACCAGATACTGGCGCGCGATGTGCACCTTGTCGTACTCCGTGTAGCCGTCAATGTGGATGGTCTCCATGCGGTCCAGCAGCGGCGCAGGAATGGTCGCCGTCGTGTTGGCCGTACAGATGAAGAGCACCTTGCTCAGATCAAAGTCCACGTCCAGATAGTGATCGCGGAACGCATGGTTCTGCTGCGGGTCGAGGACCTCCAGCAACGCCGAAGAAGGATCGCCGCGCCAATCGGAGCCGATCTTGTCGACCTCATCCAGCATAAAGACCGGGTTCTTGACCCCACCACGCTTGATGGCCTGCATAATGCGGCCCGGCATCGCGCCGATGTAGGTTCGCCGGTGACCACGGATCTCGGCCTCGTCGCGCATGCCGCCCAGGCTCATCCGCGTGAACTCGCGCCCCAGGGCGCGAGCAATCGACTGTCCCAACGAGGTCTTGCCCACACCGGGAGGCCCCACCAGCGCCAAGATGGCGCCCATACCCTCGACTTTGCGCCCCTGTAGATCCGATTCCGTGTCGTCATCCAGGCCGCGCTCCTGGCGCAGCTTCCGGACTGCCAGGAATTCCAGAACGCGCTCCTTGACATCCTCGAGGTCATAATGATCCTCCTCAAGCACCTCACGGGCGTTCGCGATCTCCAGATTGTCCTCAGTCATGACCTGCCAGGGAAGCGTGGTCAGCCAGTCAAGATAGGTCTTGATGACCCAGTACTCGGCGGCCTGAGGCGGCATCTTCTCCAGACGCGCCAGCTCACGCATGGCCTCTTCCTTCGCCTCATCCGTCAAGCCTGCTTCCTCGATCTTGACGCGGTAATCCTCAACGTCCTGCTTACTGTCGTCTCCCTCGCCGAGCTCCTTGCGGATGGCATCCATCTGCTGGCGCAGGTAGTACTCACGCTGATTCCTCTCGATCTCCTCTTTCGCCTTCTCCTGAATCTGCTGACCGACCTCGCGAACGTCTAGCTCACGCGTCAACACGCGGATCAGCAACTTCATCTTTTCGGCAAGATGATCGGTCTCCAGCAATTGCTGGGCCTCTCCCATCTCAACACGCATGTTGGACGCTATCAGGTAGACCAACAGACGGGAGTCACTGAGTTGCTGGATAAAGCGGATGGCCTCATCCGGGAACTGCGGAATCAGCTCGGCCAGTCGCGTGGCAATGTCCAGAAGGTTCCGCCGCAGAGCCTCTTCAACGATAGTCTCCTCGACAACGTCGGGCGACAACTCGATGTGCGCCCGTAGATACGGCTCCTCAGCAGTCCATTCCA
>CBFCZM010000359.1:0-3263 GCA_965602565.1 uncultured Anaerolineae bacterium | reverse complement strand
ACGACAACACGATCATCGTCTTCTGCGCCGATCACGGGGATTTCGCGGGCTACAAGGGCCTCTTCAACAAGTACTCGAACACGATTTTCCACGACGAGATCATTCGTACGCCGCTGCTGGTCAAGTTGCCCGGTCAGGTTCGCAGGGGTGAGGATGAAAACCGGCTGACTGAAGCGATCGACCTCTTCCCCACGCTGGCGCACCTGTGCGATCTTCCCACCGCCGGACTCGCCCTGGACGGGCAGGACCTCTCCAACCGGTGCGAGGAGGGTGATCTGGGTGTGGCGTTCAGCGAATCCTACGGGATCAAGACGCTGATCAAGGGCGACCACAAGCTGATTATCTACGTCAATGCGGAGGAGGGCGAGCTCTACGATCTGGCCCGCGATCCCGAGGAGCGCCGCAACCTCTACGAGGATCCCGCGTGGCAGGAGCAGGTCCTGGTGCTCAAGCTCGAGATCATCAAGACACTCACATCGCCGGTCTCTGCGCGGCGCAGGGCCTTCATCCGCAGCCTCTTTGACGACACGCGCAGCACAAAGACCGGCGCGATGGACAAGCTCTGCAAGTGGGACAAGTCGATCGTCGAAGGCGGCGGCTTCTGGATGGTCTTTCGGGATGGCTACCGCCTCGTCGTGCTGCCCTTCGACGACCGCGCCTCCCTGGAGCGCGAGGACCCCGTGCAGAGTATCCCCTCCCGGCATCGCGGCTGGGTGGCGTGTGAGGACCCTGCCGTCACCGGGCGCTTGCTGGATGAGCTGATCGACGTTCTCGCCACCAAGATCCGCCCCATCTCCCTGATGTCCGGGGGACAGCAGAGCTGGGATAACCTGCTCCGGAGCAAGGGGCGTGGCTATGCCTGAACCTCCCGTCGGCGGATCATCTCAATGCTGCGTTGGTTGAGACGTATGGCAGTTACGGGACGACGTTGCCTCGGATCCGCACGCGCACGGTTGTCACACCGGATGCGCGGCTCACCCTGTTCGAGGATGGTGCCGCTATGTTGTTTGATCCGCTCAGGACCCTTTGAAGATGCATAACCTGGCTGGAGATCCGACTGCGGGACATTAGTGTGAATGACAGTGTAAGGAGATCCATGCTGGATGTAACCCAGGAACTCCGTTTCAGACGGCCTCGTCCCAGCGAGGTGACTGCCGCCTGGTCGCCGGGCGTCTCCCTCATCTGGCACGCGGACGAGGGCCCCTGCTATGAGAACCCACGCAACCGATTCTGCTATTTCCGCACTCTTTGAGCTTGCGGCACCCATTGACTGAAGATAAGGAGTGTTGTATCTGTCCATTGCCGATGTGTAGCACCCGATCTTACACCACTTGACAAGACACATAACCTGACGCGCCCAGCTCTTGGGCATATTGCACAACCTGACATCCCGCAGGAAGTCCTGGATGCCTACCGGATGCTTGGGAAGTAATCTGCTTGCAGGATTTTCACAGAGGTACTCGATGACTGTTAGGCGACCGAACATACTCTGGTTGATGACTGATGAGCAACGTGCCGACTCGATGGGATACGAAGGGCATCCCTGGGCTCATACGCCGAATCTGGACCGCGTTGCGCGCGCCGGCGTGCGCTTCGCGTCTGCCTATACGCCGAGCCCTGTATGCGTGTCGGCGCGGGCCTGTATGCTGACCGGGCGCGCCGGTTCCTCGATCGGCATGCTGAACAACCACCACATTCTCGATCCCGATGACCCAGGATTTCTCACCTGGCGGTTTGCTGCTGCCGGTTACCAGGTGGCCAGCTTTGGCAAGCATCACTATCAGTGTGCGCGGCGAGCGTTTGATGTTGAGGCCGGCTCAGGCCTTGGGGAGCGGGTGCACCCTTTTTCCTATAGGGTACCCGTGGATGCGGAGGACGCCGGTGTCGTGAGGTACAAGGGCCCGTTCCCCTGGCTTTTCGCTGGGCGGTTCCCGGGGGAGGTCGCGGATACGCCCGAGATGCGCAACGTTGATCTGGCGCTGGACTGGGTGCGACGACGCGATCCGAGGCGCTCGTTCTTCTTGCGGCTCTCATTCCTTGCCCCACATACGCCGGTAGTCACCCCGGCACCCTTCGATAACTTGGTCGATCCGGACTGCATTGATCTGCCGATCGACAGGCCTGAGGCGGGGCAGTTCGCGACGGCAACGCATCGCGAACACCTTGGGGACATAGCCGGCACACAGCGGATGACCGATGAAGAGATACGACGGGCCCGGCAGTGTTACTATGGCTATGTGGCTTGCGTGGATAACGTCTTCGGGCAGCTTCTGGATGAACTGAGGAACATGGGGGAGGTGGACAATACGATCATCGTCTACGTCTCCGATCATGGTACACATCTGGGGGATCACGGTTTCTTTCAGAAGCAGAGCTTTTGGGAGGCCTCTGTCCGCGTGCCCATGTTTTTCTCCGGTCCGGGTATACAGAAACGCGAGGAAGCCGTGACGTCCCCGGTCAACGCCGGTAGTCTGCTTCCCACTCTGTTGGACTTGGTAGGCTTGCCGGCTGTGGTAGGACTTGACGTCCCCGAGGTCGTTGAGTTCCCAAGTTTGGCGTCGACGCTGCGGGGCGATGCCGTCGATGAGCCATCGCCGGTCTTCAGCGAGATCGACTTCGGCGTATGGTGCTACCGGGACGGGGATCGTTATGTCATGATCCGCGACGGTGACTGGAAGTTAGCTCTTTATCGTGACCCGGGCGGTCGAGGGCAGCGTGCCGGAGCAGAAGACCGGATGCTCTTCAACCTGGCGGACGATCCCGGAGAGTGCTGCAATCTGGCTGCTGATCCGGCCTGTGCGTCGGTGGTGACTGCTTTGGTCGACAAGATCGATACGTGGGACCACAGCCGGCAGCTCAAGGCCCCGACTGTGGACAAGACAAAACGAAGTAGGGGGGCTTCATGAATTCTGTCTTCTTCGTCTACCATGATCCGGACTACGCCGAGATACGCGATCGCATGGCGTTGCAGATGCTGGATCGGCATAGCCACATAGCAGACACCGTACCGGTCGTTGAGGATTCACGCGGGTTGCCACGCCGAAGATGAGCTCCCGTCGAATCACGACGTATCCATACGGAGTATTCACCTCAGTGTCCCATTTCCGCCGTTGACAAGTAGGGCGTTTGATGCTATAGTATTGATAGGTTCTGGATGATTTAGTTGTACGCGCCGGAATGAATGCCCTACATGTTGTAGCATAGCGAATGCTGGCTACAATATGGGGATGTGTCACAGAAACAAGCAATGTATATGCAATATG
>CBFCZM010000358.1:0-3273 GCA_965602565.1 uncultured Anaerolineae bacterium | reverse complement strand
ACGCAGCCGGGTCCCGCAGTCACCGTGATGGCAGTCATCCGCACTTGATGTGTGATCTGGGCTCACTATACTGAGGCGGAATGGGTGCGTCTGGGCTGGGCCATCGTAGCCATGCGACGGAATGATGCGCGTGCCCTTCCGGTACGTCTGACAAGGAGGAGATGATGACGGATTTCGCGAAGGCCAGGGAGCTGCTGGAAGCATTCAAAGCAGGGCGATACATCTACGGACTGGGTGTGTTGGGCAAGGCAGGGTCAGCGACGGCGTCGCTGGGCAAGCGTGCGGCCCTGGTCTGCACCCACTTCCCGGGGTCGAGTGGCTTCGTGTGGACCATCAAGCAGGCCCTGGAGGAAGCCGGCGTGGTGGTTCTGGGCGAGATAGAGGGCCCCAGGCCCAATGCTCCTGTCGAGGATCTGGCCCGCATCACCGATGAGCTGCGGGATCTGGATCCCGATGTCGTGGTCAGCTTTGGCGGCGGAAGCACCATCGATGCCACCAAATCCGCGATCGTGCTCCGCGAGCTGGGCGGCGAGATCGAGGACTACTTCGGCACGGGGCTCGTGACCGCAGCGGCTCAGCGGCAGTCCATTGACCTGACGCCGCACGTCGCCATCCAGACCGCATCCAGCTCGGGAGCGCACCTGACCAAGTACTCGAACATCACTGACCTGGTATCGGGTCAGAAGAAGCTGATCGTGGACGGCGCTATTGTGCCGCAGCAGCCGGTCTTCGACTACACCGTGACGTTCACTGCGCCCGCCACGCTGACCGCCGACGGCGCGCTGGATGGCGTCGCCCACTCGCTGGAGGTACTGTACGGCGCCGTGGGCAAGCCGGACTACGAGAGGATTGAGGCCATATCGGCGGAGTCGATCCGGCTGGTGGTGAACCACCTGCCTGGCGTGATGAACAACCCGGTGGACGCTGAGGGTCGTGAGGCTCTGGGATTGGCCACTGACCTGGGCGGCTACGCGATAATGCTCGGTGGGACCAATGGCGGGCACCTGACCAGTTTCTCGCTGGTCGACGTGATGCCGCATGGTCGTGCCTGTGCGCTGATGAACCCCTACTATACGGTCTTCTTTGCCCCCGCGATTCAGCGTCCGCTCAAAGTGGTGGGTGGAATCTTCCGCGACGCGGGCTACACGGAGGCCGATATCGAGAGACTGCAAGGCCGGGCGCTGGGTGAGGCCGTGGCGGAAGCGATGATCGCTTTTGATGCGGCGATGGGCCTCCCGACCACGCTGCGGGAAGCTGAAGCGTTCACCGACGCTCACCTCGCCCGGGCGCTGGCGGCGGCCAAGAACCCGCAGCTGAAGATGAAGTTGGAGAATATGCCGGTGCCGCTCACAGCCGCTAGGGTCGATGAAACCATGGGTGCAGTGCTCCAGGCAGCGTGCGATGGTGATCTCAGCCTGATCAGGAGTGCCTAGACGCAGGAGCCACAGATGACCCACGCACCGAGGCCGAACATTGTCTTCGTCCTGACCGATGACCAGGGCGCCGGTGAGTTGGGATGCTACGGCAATCCGGTGATCCGGACGCCGAATATCGATAGCTTCTACGATGAGAGTGTCCATCTGACCGACTACCACGTGGGCCCGACCTGCGCGCCCACGAGAGCCGGTTTGATGACGGGCCACTATCACAACAGCACCGGGGTGTGGCACACCATCGGTGGGCGCTCGCTGCTGCGCAGAGACGAGTGGAGTCTGGCCGATGCGCTTTCCGAGCATGGCTACGCGACCGGGATCTTTGGTAAGTGGCACCTTGGCGATGCATATCCGTACCGCCCGCAAGATCGCGGCTTCCAGCACGCTGCAGTCCACGGCGGTGGCGGTGTGGCGCAGACCCCGGACTACTGGGGCAACAACTACAACGATGACACGTATTGCGTGAACGGTACGTGGACGCCGTTTGAGGGGTACTGCACGGACATCTGGTTCGATCAGGCACTGGCCTTCATCGAGGTGCACCGGGAGCGTCCCTTCTTCTGCTATGTCTCGACGAATGCGCCACACAGTCCCTTTATCGTGGACGAGGCCTACAGCGATCCCTACGTGGATCAGGTCGAGACCCGGAATCGGGCCAACTTCTACGGGATGATCACGAAGATCGACGAGAACTTCGGTGTTCTGATGCAGAAGCTGGATGAATGGGGCCTCTCGGACAACACGATCCTGATCTTTATGACGGACAACGGCACTGCCGCCGGTGCGACCCTGGATGCGGATCAGTTCGTGGTTGGCGGCTACAACGCCGGGATGCGCGGCATCAAGGGGTCTGCGTATGATGGTGGTCACCGCGTGCCCTTCTTCGCACGATGGCCGGCGGGGGGGATCGGCGGGAAGCGCGATGTGACCACGCTGACCGCGAACGTCGACATTATGCCCACGCTGCTGGATCTGTGTGGCATCGCGCCGGGAGAGCACACCTTTGACGGCACCAGCCTGGCCCCGCTGCTGTGTGATGATCCGGTGGCGTGGCACGACCGGGCCATGGTCACCGACTCACAGCGGATCGCGACTCCCATCAAGTGGCGCCAGAGCGCGACGATGACGCCGCGCTGGCGGCTGATCAACGGGGGGGAGTTGTACGATGTGCTGATCGATCCGGAACAGCGTCACGACATCGCTGCTGAGTACCCGGAGGTCGTGGCCGAGCTCCGCGAGGGCTATGAGGCCTGGTGGGATAGGGTCTCCGAGCAATTCGACAGCACGATTCCCATCACGCTGGGCAGGGCTGCCGGCGAGACGGTTGTGCTCACAGGCCACGATTGGCGCAACGATCCCGTGGTCTGTCCGTGGAATCAGTCCGACATCCGCGCCGGGCTGGTCTGCAACGGTTACTGGGAGGTCGATGTTGCGCAGTCCGGGCGTTACCGCCTTGAGCTACGCCGCTGGCCCCGTGAGGAAGCGCGCGCCATTGCTGCCGGAATCGCGGGTCCGCTCAAGCCCTTCACATCTGCCGTCAAGGATGGGTGGGGCGGTGGCCGGGCGATGCCGCTGACCCAAGCGGTGATTAGCGTGGGGGGGCAGGAGTTGCAGACGCCGATTCCGGCGGAGGCTGAGGCGGCGGTGTTTGAGCTCGACCTCGTCGCAGGGGAGACGCGACTGCAGACCACTCTCCATAGCGACGGAGGAGCCCAAGTGGGTGCCTACTACGTCTACGTGACGCTACTGTGAATACGCACTCTGCACTCTGACGACTCAGCCTACTTCGAAAACTGCACCTTGCACTGTCGAGCAGAATGTCGGGCACGACGACCGGATC
>CBFCZM010000357.1:0-3298 GCA_965602565.1 uncultured Anaerolineae bacterium | reverse complement strand
TGATTTGGGATTCGTTGATCTGAGATCTGCCGATTCGAAGGATGTCTATGTCACCTGAGAGGACGATTCCGGCTGAGTGGAAGCCGCAGGCAACGTCGCGCAACTGCTTTGTCTGCGGACGCGAGAACCCTGTGGGATTACGCATCCAGTTCTATGAGGATCTTGCCAATTCTCGCGTGGTCGTGCCTTTGGTGATCCCTGATACCTATCAGGGATACCCCGGCATTGCCCATGGCGGCATCCTGGCGACGATCCTGGACGAGCTCTCCGGTCGGGCCTTGATGATTGGATCGGAAGAGGATCCCTTCTGGGTAACGGCGAAGTTGGAGATCCGCTATCGCAGGCCAACACCGACGGAAACTGAACTGACGGCGGTCGGGTGGGTGGTCAGAAAACGCCGTCGCACTGCCGAGGTGGCCGGAGAGATTCGCCTGCCCGATGGCACAGTGACCGTCGAGGCAGCTGCTGTTGTGGTGTTCCCGCCAGCGGACACGTTGCATGAATGGGATGAGGAACGTGAGGGGTGGCGGGTCGAGGGTGAGGGCGACTGAGCTTTGTAGGTGGAGGTGAATATGCTGCGCAATCTCAAGCACTACAAGCGACCCACCAAGATTGAGGATGCTGTCGCGTTGGTGCATTCCAATGCTAGCGCCGTCTACCTTGGCGGTGGCGCGTGGACCGTGGCACAAGGAGATCCCTCTCTTGAGTTTGTGGTTGACCTTCAGGACTTGGGTCTTGATTATGTGGATGCCACCCTGGAGGAGATCAGAATCGGGGCAACGGCATCGCTGCAGGCCCTGATCGATCACCCGGATTCGGGCGCTCTGGCCGGTGGGCTCTTGGCGCGCGCCGCGGGATATGTGCAGTCGCGAAACCTGCGCGAGCAGGGCTCTGTGGGTGGCACCCTGATTGTGGCAGATGGTGCTGCGCCATTGACGACAGCTCTGTTGGTGCTGGAAGCCGAGATCCGCTATGCGGATCCGGTGGTGCACAAAGCGCCCTTTATGAGCTTTGTGGCCTACCGGGATCGTCTGATCAAGACTCGGGCACTGATTACGGAGCTCCGAGTGCAGCGCCCGCCGGCCAGGAGCGCGGCTAGCTTTGAGGTCGTGGGCCGGTCGCCCAAGGACAGGCCAATCGTGTGCGCGGCTGCCTACGTCGAGGTGGATGAGGGCTTGCCGAATGTGATCCGCGTGGCGGTGGGGGGCGCACACGCCCAGCCCGTCCGCCTGCACAAGACCGAGCATATACTGAGCGGGCAGCTCCCGACGTCGGACAAGGTGACGCAAGCTCTGGCGCCGTCGCTCGCCGGTTTGTCACCTGTCGCGGATTTCCGGGGAAGTGCCGAGTACCGCCAATCGATGGCTGATGTTCTGGCTCGCCGTGCGATTATGGGGGCCTGGCAAGCCGCACGCAGAGTATCATAGGGTGGATCAGGGACAGACCGATCCGCGGTCGGCGCAGACGGCCGGTATGTGACCGGCGGCGCCTCGGGGTAGGTGAATAGAGTTGGAGGGCTTTATGGCTGAAGGCCAAGTTGATCGTAAGCCATTGGGCGAGACCTATGGCGGACAGGCCGTCATTGAGGGTGTGATGATGCGCGGCAAGCACAAGGCCGCGATCGCAGTGCGCCGTCTCGATGGTGAGATAGTAGTAAAGCAGGAGTCCCTGAGCGGTCTCTACCGCGGCCCTGTCAGCAAGATTCCCTTCTTACGGGGAATGCCGCTTCTGTGGGACTCCCTGGGGCTGGGGATGCGGGCGCTCTTCTACTCGGCTGAGGTCGTGGGGCAGGAAGAGGACCCGGACTTCACTATGTCAGGTGGTCTGGGCATCGCGACCGGGGCATTCTCGATGCTCTTGGGCGTCGGGTTGTTTATGGTGCTGCCCTCGTTTGTGGCCGGCTTGATCGTGCAGCAGGAGGCATTCATCTTCAATGTGGTCGAGGGCCTGATTCGCTTGACGCTCCTGATCGGCTATATTGCAGCAATCGGCCAGGCTGATGATATCCGGCGGGTCTTTGCCTATCACGGTGCGGAGCACAAGACGATCAATGCGTACGAGGATGGTGCGCCGTTGACCGTGGACGGCGTGCGCCCCTACTCGCGGCAGCATCCGCGCTGTGGTACGGCTTTTCTCCTGACGGTTGCATTGATCTCTGTGTTGATCCTGGCGCCGCTGGGACGTCCCTCGCTCCCGGTGCGCATCGCGACACGCCTGGCGCTGCTGCCGGTCATCGCGGGCATCTCCTACGAGATCCTGCGGTTCACGGCGCGGAACCAGGATAATCCGTTGATTCGCTGGATGATCGCGCCCAATCTGGCGCTGCAGAACCTGACCACACGCGAGCCCGGGGACGACATGCTTGAGGTCGCCATCCAGGCGCTGCAGTCGGTATTGGTGGGGGAGCGCGAGGCAATTGCGACAGAAGCTGCCACAGCAGCTGCTGCTGCCGCGGCAGTGTCCTCTACCGCGAACTAACGGCGGACGATCCGTCACCCACCTTGCGAGGGGTCGAGCGTAGGCTGCTCAACCCCTCGCAGGGTTTCTAGACATCCGGCTTGGTCGCCCGGATCAGGAAGAAGGGCAGGTGGGCCACCTGCGACCACGCGCCGGCGAGTTGCTGACCTGCACGTTCGGCCCTGCTGAGTTGCTGCTCTTCCTCCTCAGTCAGCGGCAATTCCCTCAGAAAGCAGAAACGCGCCGGGTCCGCGATGCTCAGCGTGTCGAAGAGCGAGACACGGACGTCAAAGCCTTGCTCCTCGAGCACTCCGGGCAGTTTGCGCCCCACCCAGGGGTCGGCCCCCGCCCGCTCAAGAGCCTGGAGCCACAGGTCTCGCGTGATGATGGCCTCGGGGTATTCGATCATCCCACCGTAGTCCGGCTCCAGCGCGACCAAGACCCCGCCGGGCTCGAGCGCGCGCCAGATTTCCGCGACGACCGTCCGCAGGGGAGAGATCCACAGCAGCGTCAGTTGTGAGAAGATCAGATCCAGCGTCCCGCTGCGGAAGGGCAAGCGCACCCCATCCGCTGCCACGCGGTGCGCTCCTTCCGACCAGGCAACTCGCAGGGCATGCAGTGAGCAATCCAGCCCGATCACTGTGCCGCCGGCCCGGCGCGTTAGCTCCGGTAGAACGGTTCCGGTGCCTGTCCCCAGGTCGAGGACCCGGTGCCGGCGTGCGATGTGGACGCGGCGCAGGAGCTGCGCACGTGCCGGGGCCAGCCAACCGGCCTGGAGTTCCAGGAGCTTTGGGGAGGGAAGCGCCGCACGCGAAGATCCCCCTGAAGGGGGCTCTTCGCG
>CBFCZM010000356.1:0-3309 GCA_965602565.1 uncultured Anaerolineae bacterium | reverse complement strand
CCTCAGGGAACCTGCGCCAGCGTTTCCCACACGTAGGTGCGTCGGGGGTTCGGGTGCCAGGACCAGATCGCCGGCGTGTCCATCCAGAGCATCGAAATAAGCGACGATCCCCTGGTACACACCACGAGCAGCCAGCTGGTTGAACCCGGGGTCCTTGAGCGCTAACGCATCGTCGTAGTTGTCGTGGAATGCGATCTCCAGGAGCACACCGGGGACGCGTGCGGAAGCGTCATCCGGATCCCATAGCATGCGGATCTCACCAAGGTTGAGCTGCCCCGTGCCACGATCGGTCCAACTGGGGTCCCATCCTGTACGGATGTCGTGGACCAGCTCGTTGTGGACCGCGACCTGGAGCTGCGTGCTGCCGTCCGTCCGCGGGTAGGTGTCGCCGTTGTGCACATAGGATACAGTGCCACGGGCGTCACCATTGTAGCCATTCGTGTGCCACGAGATGTACACTGCTTCTGAGGTGCTGCCGGTTTGGAACCATCGTGCCACCATAGGCCTTGCCACGACGTCATTGAAGTAATCCCAGCGTAGGTCATAGGGGTCCAACCCCACGTGCTGGCTCCAGTAGAAAGTGCCGGTCTCCCACCAGGGCTCGTAGGGCGCATCAGTGGGAGGATCACTGCCGGCATAGGTCGTCGCCGATGTCAGCAGTGGAAGCCCTGCGAGCGAGTCGAAGGTTCCCCCACCGATCCTGATAGCATCGGCGATCACGGCATAGGGTCCGCCGGCTGCGCTTGTTCGATTGTCCAGTTGAACCGTGGCTGCGCCTGCATAGAAGGGAAAAGTACCCACGTAACGCCAGGTATTGGGGAAGATGCGCTGATCGACAAGCACCTCGGTGCTGCCGCCGGCGTGGTGCACCGTATAGTGGGCATCAGGCACGCGATTGCTCCCGGGAAAGACCCAGGCATAGACGGCATAGGCTCCGTGTTCGGCCACGTTCAGCGCCCAAGTCGCAGCAGCCGTCGGATCAGCGTCGGCGGCGACAGCATACCGGTATGTGCCTCCGGCATAGCCGGCGCCGCTGCTTCCGCTGTACCAACTCCCGGTCTCAACGTAGCCTGGAGCACCCGCATCGTTGTCCGCGACCGCGGCTGAGGTGCTCCAGTCGCGCTCGCGCACCGGCACAACGGTCGCGCCGGCATTCTCAAGATAGGGAATCAGGTACTGACTGACGGCCTCGGCGTTGTTGTGGTCCTCGATGATATCTTGGTAGGGGATTCGCTGCGTCTTCCAGGCACTGCCGTTCCAGAACCAGCCGTGTCCGGCGCTGACATACACGGTCTTTCCTGCCAGGGACGCCGGATACGACGCAGCCGCGTCCACGTTGAGCGCAGGTGGCAGCGTCGCGAGGGCTTGCGCCAGCTGGGCACGTTCCAGCCGTTCCTCAGGTGACTGTTGATCCGTCTGCATCGCGGGAGCAAAATCGGACAGCGGTCGGCACGTGTCGCTCTCTATGTCAACCGCCTGCACCGAGAGTGCGCGCCACGACAATGGCACGAGGGCATGGCGTACGCTCTCCTGGATCAGCTCCATTCCCAGCCATCCGTCAGCAGCCAGATCGCCAACCGATGCCTCGAGACAGACGGTGATAGCATCGCCCTTGGCGGTGACACTGTGAACCGCGACCCGACCACGATCTGTCCCGGGTGCCAAGGCTACACTGTTGCCAAGAAGCAGGTTGGCGCTGTAAAGAAGCCCGGGAGGGGATGGCGGATCCGGCGGGGCAGCTGCCTTCGCTGCACCCGATGCCAGAATCAGCGCCGAGGCGAGGAGCACAACACAGATGCTTGGCGTCCGTCTCATCGATCTACGCCTCCTGTAAGGTCACCTCACCGCAGGCCAGCTCGATGTCGTGCGATCCGAACCCCGGATGGCGACTTGTAGCTATATGCTTTACCCATATAATGAAGCATGAGCCGGTTGTCGGCGCGAAACGGGCATGCGCGTTCCCGGTTGTGGTGCCGAACGCATTCGACTCAACTATACCACAAGATAGGCGGTGGAGTTACTGTGGCACGCAAGATCCTGGTTGTCGAAGACGATACGTTCCTGTGCCGCCTGCTGGAGTTGACACTGAAGAGAGCGGGGTACGAACCGATCGTCGTCAACAATGGCATGGCAGGGATGAAGCACGTACGCGCGGCCCCGCCACCGGACCTGGTCCTACTCGACCTGATGCTGCCAGTGATGGACGGTTTCGAGGTACTCAACCAGATTCGCAGCGATCCCGCGACAGTTGATCTACCGGTGATCGTGGTCACAGGCAAGACCCAGGAAACGGACAGGCAGCTGGCGCTGCAGCTGGGAGCGAACGACTACATCACAAAACCGTACCGGCCCCAGAACATCCTGACCAGGATAGAAGATCAGTTCACCCAGCGAACCGTGTCCGCCGCCTCGATTGCGCCCGCACGGATCGTCCTTGTGGTAAGCCCGCAGCGCACCGATGTCTGCACCCTGATCACCAGCCTGGGTGCTGCGTTGGCGCACTCCGGTCACGATACAGCGCTGTTCAATCCGGATCCCTACTCTGTGGATCATCTGCTTGCACTCGATCTGGAGCCCCCCGTCAGCCCGTCCAGGCTGCCGGAAGATGGAGAACGCGCCGAACTCCTGACGCTTGCCCGCAGGCATTCCAGTGGCCTCTGCGTGTTGAGCAATCTGGAGGGGTCGGGAGACCTGGGGCAGCTGACCGCCGAAGATCTTCAGCGTTGCGTTGACGCGCTGTCCGCAGACGGGCGCACCACATTGGTCACGGTGCCCCTCTCGCCACCCGGGGAACTGCGCCAGCTGGCGAAGCAGAGCAAGCGTATCCTGATCGTGATCCGCGATCAACAGACGGCATTGGCGGCAACGCGTGCCACGCTGGGACTCCTGACTCGCCTACAGATCCCAGAATCGTCTATCGCCTTTGTCCTGATCGGCGTGGCGAAAGATGCCGGCTTAACTGAGATAGCGCCGGCCGTCGTGGGCTGGCTGCCCGACGTCTACAGCGCAGCCTCAAGCCAGGTGCAGGAGCTGGCCGCTACTCTGCTTCAGGAGCTGTCGACACCGACCACGTAGTCGTATAGGAGCGTATCGATGACGGACTTCACGCCCGATAGCCAATCGCAGCTCATCGACGCTCTGATCGAAACGGGGCTGTTGAGTACCGCCGCACTGCGCATGGCGCAAGCCAGCACGCCCCCGGGGCAGACTGTGATCGACACGCTGCAGCGCGATGGCGTCCTGAGCGAGCGCGATGTGGCGATGGGCCGCAGCTTACAGCTCAGTATCCCACTCATCGACCTCAAAAGG
>CBFCZM010000355.1:0-3311 GCA_965602565.1 uncultured Anaerolineae bacterium | reverse complement strand
ATGGGCAAAGTTGTTGAAGAGGCCGACGTCCAGACAATCTTCTTCCACCCGCTGCATCCCTACACGCAGGCGCTGCTGAAGTCCATCCCGCAGCTCGACGACGTACTGGCGCGTGCTGGCAAGCAGAGAAGGCTGCAGACGATCAAGGGCTTGGTCCCCGACCCCTATAGAGTGCTGCCGGGGTGCACGTTCCATCCACGGTGCCCCCAGTTTGTTCCGGGTGTCTGCGACCGTGTGGTTCCCGAGGTGATCGAGGCGGAACCAGGCCACACGGTCGGATGTCTCCTATACAAGTCCAAACCTGTGGATGCACAGCCCCACGAGGATACGATGGTATGATCGACCTAACTGATGTGCACAACGAGACCGAGGTCCACGGCGGCGGTCAGAGCCAGCAGCCTCTGCTGGAAGTGAAGTCACTGAGGAAATACTTCTCAATCCAGAAGGGCTGGCTGCGAAGGGTGGTTGGTCAGGTCAAAGCCGTCGACAACGTCGACCTCTACGTGATGGAAGGGGAGACATTGGGCCTGGTTGGTGAAAGTGGATGTGGGAAGACGACCACCGGACGCTGCTTGTTGCGGGCCATCAATCCTACAAGCGGCGAAGTGTGGTTTGACGATCCGACGCTGGGCCGCATCAACGTCAGAGAGCTGGACCGTGAGCAACTTGTGCACGTGCGACGCAATATGCGCATGATCTTCCAGGATCCGTATGCCTCGCTCAATCCCCGTATGACGTTGCTCGACATCGTTGGCGCGCCGCTGCGCGCCCTGAACATCGCCCGGGGAAAGGAGCTGGAGGATAGTGTGGCGGAGATGCTGCGGCTCGTGGGACTCCGTCCGGAGTACATGCGCCGATATCCCCACGCTTTCAGTGGCGGACAGCGCCAACGTATCGGTCTCGCGCGCGCACTCGCACCTCACCCGAAGTTTCTAGTGTGCGACGAACCGGTCTCGGCGCTCGATGTATCGGTCCAGGCGCAGATTCTAAACCTGCTCAAAGATCTGCAGGAGGAGATGGGATTGACCTACTTGTTCGTCGCTCACGACCTGAGTGTCGTTGCCCACATCAGCGACCGAGTGGCGGTGATGTACGTGGGCAAGCTCGTTGAGATGGCACCCACTGCCGAGCTTTTCTCCTCTCCCAAGCACCCCTATACTGAGGCCCTGATGTCGGCTATCCCCAGGCCCGATCCCAGACCAAGGGAGAAACGCATCCTGCTCACAGGGGAGGTCGCCAACCCCGCGAATCCGCCCTCAGGGTGCTACTTCCATCCACGGTGCAGGTATGTGAAGGATATCTGCAAAGCCGAGGAGCCTGAGTTCACGGAATTGGCGCCGGGGCACTTTGTGAAGTGTCACCGCGGTGCTGAGCTTGCCCTGTCCGGTGCCGTCGAACTTGCCTGATACTCGATCTCACGTCAAGAAGCCTGGCAATGTCCGATCTGCCAGGCTTTTCCTTTCGGTGTAGAAGCCCCTACACCAGACCTAACCGAATGGAAGGTGCAAGATGACCCATGATTGGGAGAATCCCCAAGTTGTCGAGAGGAACAAGGAGCCTGCGCACGCAACGCTGCTGCCTTATCAAGATATTGAGGCTGCGCTGGCGAACGACCGCAGTGCTTCTACGTACTTCAAGCTCTTGAATGGCGACTGGAAGTTCAAGTGGTCGCCCAATCCGACGGCGGCTCCGGAATCCTTCTATGAGGAGACGGAGGATGTCAGTGCGTGGGATGACGTAGCTGTCCCCGGCAACTGGCAACTGCAGGGGTACGGCACCCCGATGTACACCAATGTCCAGTATCCCTTTTCCCCGGACTACATGCCGGCTGTGCCGGAGGATGGCAATCCTGCCGGGTCATACCGCACGACGTTCACCGTGCCTGAGGTGTGGGACGGCAAGCAGGTCTTCATCGTCTTTGACGGTGTGGACTCGGCCTTCTACCTCTGGGTCAACGGTCAGAGCTTGGGCTATAGCCAGGGCAGCCGGCTGCCCGCGGAGTTCAACCTGACCTCGTATCTGCGTCCCGGGGAGAACACGCTGGCGGTCCGTGTCTATCGATGGTCCGATGGGAGCTATCTGGAGGACCAGGACTTCTGGAGGCTGAGCGGCATCTATCGGGATGTCTATCTCTATGCGACGCCCACGGTTCACATCCGCGACTTCTGGGCGCGGCCGGATCTGGATGAGGCCAACCGGCACGCGACGCTGAGCGTGCGTGTCAAGCTGCACAGCTACACGGCGGCGTATGTTGGTGGCTACGCAGTTGAGGCCCAGCTCCTGGATGCGGCACAGCGGCCAGTCACAGGTGACAGATGGCGCATCGCAAATGGCGCGTGTCAGAGCGCGGGGCAGGAGTCGGTGCATGAGCTTGCCCTGGCGGTCAGTGATCCGGCGAAATGGTCGGCAGAGCAGCCTTATCTCTATACGTTGCTGCTGACGCTGAGAGATGCTGATGGTCGTGTGCTGGAGGTGGAGCGGTCCAGCGTCGGCTTTCGCAAGGTTGAGATTGAGGGTGGCAAGATCCTGATCAACGGCGTGCCGGTCACCTTCAGAGGCGTCAATCGCCACGAGCACGATCCCGACACCGGGCATGCGGTCAGTGTTGCTTCGATGATCGAGGACATTCTGTTGATGAAGCGGTTCAACATCAACGCGGTACGCACGTGCCACTATCCCGACGACCCGTGCTGGTATGATCTGTGCGATCAGTACGGCCTCTACCTCATCGACGAAGCCAATATCGAGTCACACGGCGTCTGGGATGAGCCGACAAAGGACCCCGACTGGCGGACTGCCTTCCTGGAACGTGGCATCCGTATGGTCGAGCGCGACAAGAACCATGCCAGCGTCGTGATCTGGTCGATGGGCAATGAATCGGGCCACGGCCCGAACCATGCTGCCATTGCGGCGTGGATCCATGAGAACGATCCGTCGCGTCCGGTGCATTACGAGTCCGCGGGAGACGAGCCCTACGTGGATATGATCAGCACAATGTATCCTCCGTTGGATCGGCTGGTACAAATGGCGACGGTGCCCAATGAGGGGCGTCCCTTCATCTTGTGTGAGTATGCCCACGCGATGGGCAACAGCCCTGGCAATCTCAAGGAGTACTGGGAGATCATCGAGCAGCAGCCCCGCCTGTGCGGCGCGTTCGTCTGGGATTGGATGGACCAAGGCCTGCGCCGGACTACCGATGACGGTGTGGACTGGTTTGCCTACGGTGGCGACTACGGTGAGTCACCGCACGATGGGAGCTTCTGCATCAACGGTCTGATCTTTCCGGACAGAACCGCCTCGCCCAAGCTGGA
>CBFCZM010000354.1:0-3315 GCA_965602565.1 uncultured Anaerolineae bacterium | reverse complement strand
GGCGATGCCGCCCCCAATGACCAGGGCATGCTGGGTGATGGGCAGCGACAGCACCGGTTTGTGGTAGGCCGAGGCCGAGCTGATATATACGTACTGCCCCGTCCTCCCCCGGAACAGCGTCAGATCGGTCTCTACCTGATCCGGTGTGTAGGCGACCCAATCCACAATGGCATCAAACGCCATATCACCAATCGCATCCAGAACCGTCTGAGGCTGGCGGATATCACCGATCAGCACCTGCGCCCCATCGGGAGCGGGGCGCATCGACGTCTGCCCACGATTCAGGATGTACAACTCGATGCTACGATCAACCGCCAACTGTGAACAAGCGGAACTTATAATGCCGGTGCCGCCGATGAACAGGACTTTCATAGCTGTAACCTCCGATGATTGAGCAGTCTGCGATTAGCTTTCGACGGTCAGCTGAACTGCAGGAGCAAGGCACGCAGCGAAGCCTTGCTGCTAATCCGCTACGCTCTACTTCGGTCTCTGAGCTGACAGCTGAGAGCTATTCGCTTGCTTCCAACTCCGCCAGCCGGTCATACACCGGGACGAGCGCTTCATACGTCTGCCTGAAGACCGGCAGCAGTGCTTCGTAGACACGCTGAGCCTTGGGGTCCGGGTCGATCGTCGCAGCGACCGGATTCATCGCCTCAGCCATCGAGAAACCGGCATAGAGCCCCACCCCAACCCCGCCGGTCAGGGCCGCTCCCATCGACGTTGCTTCCTCCAGGACCGTTAGCCGCTGCACGGGTACTCCGTAGATATCGGCCATGATCTGGTTCCAGAGCCGACCACGGGCACCGCCGCCGATCAGGCGAATGGCCGCCACATCGGCCCCCTGCCCCCGGAAGGCATCGAGGATCACGCGCAGATTCATCGCTACGCCCTCCATCACGGCGCGGATGACGTCTGCACGCGTGTGACGGATCGTCAACCCCACAAAGGCACCTCGTGCCTTGGGATTCCAGTGCGGGCTCCGTTCGCCCATCAGATAGGGCAGAAAGAGCAGCCTATTGGAGCCGGGTGGTGATTCTGAGGCCTGTGCGTTCATCATCTCATAGGGACTGATGTCCAGCGCCTCGGCCGCCTGGACCTCAAATGGGCAAAGCTGGTCGCGCGTCCACTGGTAGGACGCACCGGCAGCCTGCATCGTCCCGACGGGCATGAACATCTCCGGCACGAGATGCGCAAATGTGAATGTCTTGAAGTCCGGGTCGTAGATCGGCGCCTTTGTCGCCAACGCGATCCAGGACGACGAGCCAACGTAGTTGTACGCCGATCCCTCGGCCACCACACCGGCACCGGCCGCCGCGCAGGCGCCGTCACCCCCGCCGATCACAACCGGCGTACCGGCGGGCACACCCACCTCGTCGGCGACAGGGCTACGGACCTCGCCAACCACCGTACTTGAGGGCACCACCTGCGCGGCGACCACGCACCGGTCGCAAGGTCATAGAGATTCATCCCTGATGCGTCAGAGGGGTCGGTGACAAAAGCTCCCGTCAACCGGGCTACGATGGCATCCTTGGCGTGAGTGAACTTGTGCGCCCGCCGCACAATCTCAGGCTGATGGTCGCGCAGCCAGAGGATCTTGGCCAGAGAATACGAGGAACTCAGGCGATGCCCGGTGATCCGGTAGACCTCGTCAAAGGGAACGCGTTCACCCACCCAGGTCGCTTGGGCTACCGCGCGCTGGTCGGCCCAGATGATCGCCTTGCGCAGAGGCCGTGCCTCGCGGTCCAGGGGCACACACCCCATCATCTGGCCGCTGAAGGTGATGGCAGCCACATCTGCGCCGCCAACGCGGCTCTCGGCGAGCAGTCGCTTCGTCGAGACGCACACCGCCGTCCACCAATCCTCTGGGTCCTGCTCGGCCCAGCTCGTGTGAGCGTACTCGGTCGCATAGGGATAGAAGGCGCTGCCCACCAGCCGACCGGCAGCATCGTAGAGCGTCGCTTTGTTGCCCGTAGTCCCAAGATCGTGTGCGAGAATGTGTGTTGCCACGGCCTCTATCCAATCAACGCCTGATACGTCAGTTGCTTGAACTGCGCTGCGACGGGATAGGTGTTGTTAGGCGCGTGTTGCGTCATAAACAGGCCGTAGAGCTGCTCGGCAGGATCAATCCAGAAGTAGGTACTGAACGCCCCACCCCAGCCAAACTCACCCACCGACCCGGCCATCCCCGTCGACGCCACATCCACGAGCACATGTGTGCCCAGGCTGTAGCCGTAACCATTTCCGTGCCGCGGGGCCCCATAGGGCTTCACCTGCGGCGGTGCGTGATTCATACTATACAGCGCTACCGTCTTCGGGCTGAGCAACCGCCTGCCGTCCAGTTCACCGCCGTTGACCAACATCTGACAGAAACGCGCGTAGTCCGGCACCGTCGACATCAGGCCACCGCCCCCCATCAGGAACGCCGGTTTCTCGAGCCGCCCGAACTGCTTCGCGGACTCCAGCCGGGAGAGCTCCTCCGCGCCGTCGGGATGGCCGTACAGCACGGTCAGCCGGTCGGCCTTGGCCTCGGGAACCCAGAACTCCGTGTCCACCATACCCAATGGACCGAAGATCCGGCTCCGGAAATAGGCATCCAGCGACATCCCCGATATGATCTCAACAAGATAGCCGAGAACGTCAATCGACAGGCTGTAGCGCCACTGCGTGCCGGGCTGGAAAGCCAACGGCGCGCTTGCCAAATCCAGGACGATATCCTTCAGCGTAGGATCGATCCCCTGCTCCCGGAACCTTTCACGCGCCTGCTGATAGATCTGATCAACCGGATCATCCTTATCCCAGCCGTAACTCAAACCTGAGGTATGAGTGAAGAGATGCCGGAAGGTGATCGGCGTCTCCAGATCCTCCACCTGTGGTCCATCAGGCGTCATGCCTACCACAACCTTGGTATCCTTGAATTCGGGGATAAACTCACAGATGGGTGTGTTGAGGTGGAAGTAACCCTCCTCATACAGCATCATCATCGCGACGCTGGTCACCGGCTTGGTCATCGACGCAATGCGGAAGAGGGCATCGAAAGCCATCGGCTTAGCGGCCTCAATATCCATCATCCCGCACTTTGACAGATGCACCGTCTCCCCGCACCTCGCGACCGTCGTGATAAGTCCGGCCAATCGCCCGTCATCCACATAGCCCCGCATCACACGATCGATGCGCGCCAACCGCTCCGATGAGAACCCAACACGCCCAGGAATCGCACCCTTCACTGGCCACCCTCCATTCGCCCTCTCGCCTTCTCGCTCACTCGCCCTCTCGCAGCACCAGTTTCATCGCCCAATCCTCGCCGGACAGCAACAC
>CBFCZM010000353.1:0-3349 GCA_965602565.1 uncultured Anaerolineae bacterium | reverse complement strand
TTTGCGGCGGTGCAACGGGTGTTGAAACCCGGCGGGATCTACATCTTCTACGACATCCATCCGTTTCAGCGGCCCTGGCAAGATCAGGTACAGCCGCTGAAGATGGCCAAGTCATATTGGGATACCGGTCCCTACACCGATGGCGAGGGCGCCTCTGAGTTCAACTGGACGCTCGCAGATCTAGTGAATCCGATGGCGGATGCCGGACTTCTCCTGAGGAAGATCATGGAATCCCCAGCGAAGGACCCGCGTTTCTGGGAAGGACACTCCTACCAACCGGGGACGGACAGCACACTGATGGATTGGCGGGAGAATCCCCGCGCCGGGCTACCGGTCTGGCTCACCGCGTGCGCGCAGAAGATGGAGACTCCGGGCAATGGGCATAGGTGGATTGAGACCCGCGACTGCTGCGGAACCGCCCTTCTTCAGATCCAGGCAACCACGAGCGAATGCAGCGATGATCCCGACGGCGCCCAACTGGCAGACATTGTCCCCTCAGCCTGAGACATGGACTCGGCGCCTGTCGCGCACGTCTGACTTCGGGAGCCGCGCGTGCTACGATGGGATCAGCCTTCCAACCTACAACTCTCCCCTGTCGCGCGCCATTTCGTGTGAGCAGGTTGCGATGCGTCGAAACAGAAGTCTTCTCCTGTGGCTCTTGGTGTGTGTCTTGGTGGCCGGCTATCAAGCCCCCCCGCTGTCTGGCCATTCGGATTCCGATGCCTTGGTGCTGGTCACCACCCTCGACACAGGTGGCGCGCCCTCGGCCATTGTCGTGGATCAGGCCGTGGGGCGCCACGACATCATCTTCTACGACGGCAACAGGGTCCGGTTTGTCGATGGTGATACCCTCACCCTGAGCACGAATGAGATTCCGCTTCCGACGACGGCGTGGGAAGGCTGGATGGTCTACGACACCACCCTCCAGCAGGCCTACGTGGTCACCATCCGGCGTCGCGAGACGTCTATGCACGTGTATTGGAAAGAGGAGCAAGTGCATGTCGTCGCCGGTCGGGCCATCCTCGGCAGCTTCTCCGTCAATGGCATCTACAACACCGATCCCCTCGACCCAGAAGACCGCTTCCACGGTCTGAATGGCCTGGTTCTCAAACCGCCCATATCGGAGGGGTCGAACCCCGGGCGGCTGATTCTCGATGATACGGCAAACGGCAACATCGACGTGGTGGATCTGAACGTGACCGGCACCGACGCGATCCGCCGGCAGCGCTATTCTCATCGCGACTCACTCTGCACCGAATCAACATGTTCCTGGACGACGATCCAGGGCAATACACTTGCCCTGGAGGCCAAGCACGAGACGGCGACGCCGGATGATCTCGCCACTGTCGACGCCCTCTACATTGCCGATCCCAACTACAGGGAGCAGGGCGTCCGGGTATACGGGCACCTTCGGACGCTGCAACTCAACCATCCGGATCAGGAGCTTGGCGCCATCGCGCTTCCGGATGTGGACTTGAGCAAGACCTCGCCCTTCGGTGGCGGTATCCAGGGACTGGCGATGGCCACCGGCCGCGATGTTCTGTACGTCGCTTCCGGACAGCAGTCCTTCGACACCGGCTACATCGGGGAGGTCAACACAGTCAGCGGGCAGAGCAAGCAAGTCATTGAACTGACCTACGGCGACCAAGGCTTTGTGCACGTCGACCCACAGGATCCCCTCCGGACCTTCGTGGGCACCTTTGACGGATGGTACAACGATCCAGACCAGGCCCTCTACCTCCATCTTCTCTACGATGGAACCGTCATTGACAGCCTGAAGTTGGTCGACAGCTACGACGAGTACAATGGGCTGCGAGATATGGTCTATGATCCACTGCACCGGCGACTCTATCTAGCTGTGGGCAGCCGCATCGTGGTCGTGCGGGTCTACCAGGAGGCAACCTGCCCTAACCCGCTGACTGATGTGGATATTACGGGCCCAGGTCTGGGTGAGATCAATACCACGTATACTTACCACGCTGTCAACACTCCCCCTAACCCCACGCCGCCGGTGACCTACACCTGGTCGCCAACACCGCTCACCGGTCAGGGCACGGCCGTGGCCACGTACCGGTGGGCCACAGCCGGCGACTATGCGCTTTGGATAGAGACGGAGAATTGCGGCGGCATGCGCACGGCAACGCGCGAGACAAAGATCGTGGCGGAGGAGCTGGCGCGCGTCTTCCTGCCGGTTGTTGTGCGGTAGGCGAACGGCGGGATCGTGCACTGTTTGGCTTGTGACGTAGGGACAGGCGCCCGGCTCGCCCAACCTGCGGCGTGGGTGGTCCGCGCGTCACCGGCCCACTGCGGCCATGCGATATGCAGGTCAGAACCGGACAGATCAACCGGCACAGAGGCTGTGGCGGCGACTGCAAGGAGGGTGTGATAGTGAAGCGAGTATGGCTGTGCGCGACGCTCGTCTTGGTGCTGCTGCTGGTCATCTCCCCACCGCTTGCGCAGGGAGCGACCCCGACTTCGGACACGGCTTTCCCACCCGGGAGCGCTGTGGTCTTTGTCGGCTACAAGGTGGTCGACCTGATGTGGGATCCCGTACCGGACGCTCTGAGCTACAGACTTGAGCGTGATCCCAGCGCCGATGAAACCATCCAGCCCGAGTCCATCGCAGGCAGGCTATTCTACCGCGACCAACAGACACCGGGGACGTCACTGAACTATCGAGTGTGCGCGGTGTGGGCCAGCAGCGATACCTGCAGCGCCTGGCAGAACGTACAGCTCGGCCAGGTGGAAGGACAGCTCTACAAGGACCTCATCTGGAGCGACGTCGTCATCGAGCTGGATGGCGCGGTTCAGATCATGAACAACACGGTGCTCAGGATCACAGACCAGTCCGCCGTTTCCCCGGCCCCCCTTCCCTCGGGTAACCCGGTGCTTATGACCACGGGCAGCGGCGTGCTACAGGTGGGGCAAGAGAGCGGTGCCCCTCCGACACTGAGGGACATCCAAGTGGAGATCAACGATAGTGAGGGCTTGTCGGACATTGGGGGAGTTGAGGGCCAGCTGGTGATCCTGGACAACGTTCAGATAAGACTGTACGCGAGGGCCGACGTCGAGTACACGTCTCTGACGAATGGCGCCACGATCACTGTCTACCAGAACCCATACAGTCAGGCCCCGTCATCGATATCCCACAATCAGTTCCAGTATACACGGATCCGCCTGGAGGGAGGAACGGCCGACATCCACCACAACACCTTCGTCTGCAGCGATTGCATCAGGCTGCGAGACGGTGCCGAGGCCACAATTGCGGACAATGTATTCGACATCAACTACAATTCCGACGGCGTCGACATCGGTGACTTCTCCGAGGATGCCGACTTCGGGGTCGGTG
>CBFCZM010000352.1:0-3384 GCA_965602565.1 uncultured Anaerolineae bacterium | reverse complement strand
ATGCTCAGGAAGAGACTCTGCGAAACCAGCTCCTCAGGGAGGGCACGCAGCCACCGCAACAGCGTGAGCAGCTCGCTGCGCGGGAACATATCCGCCACCGCTTCGGTGATCAGCGCCGCAGCTCGCTCAAAGTCGGCAGCGTCGAAAGCATGCTGGATGGCATCCGGCAGGTCGCCCTGCGCTGCGTACCAGTCGCAGGCACGCAGGTGCAGTGCCGCAATCTCCTCCGGACTTTCGTACGCCTGTAGCAGCGACCGCAGAAAGTCGGAGAAGAGATGGTGGTAGCGGTACCAACGCCGCTCACGATCGAGAGGGACCACGAAGAGGTTGGCCCGCTCAAGCCGCTCAAGAACGCGCTGGCTCTCCTTGTGCCCGGTCACCGCTCCGCAGAGATCGCCGCTCATCCGCGTGAGCACCGCTGTCTGCATCAGGAAGCGACGCAAGTCCGGCGGCTGGCGGTCGATGATCTCGTGCGCAAGATAGTCGAAGACATAGCGATGGCTTCCGGAGATAGAGGCCACTAATGCTCCAACGCTAGAGACCTCGCGGATCAAGAGCGCCGCCAGCTGCAAACCGGCAGCCCAACCCTCCGTCAGCGTCTCCAACGCCGTGACGTCCTCCGCCGCCAACGCCAGCCCCAACACCGTATTGAGGAATGCGTCGGCCTCAGCAGGGGTGAACCGCAGGTCCTCTTCTCTGATCTCAAGCAATTGGCGCCGCGCCCGCAACAGCGGCAGCGCCAGCGGCGGATCCGTGCGGCTGGCCAGGATGAGCCGCAGTTGAGACGGGGCATGCTCCACCAGGAATGCCACGCCCTGGTGGATTGCCGTCTCCTGGACCACGTGGTAGTCATCCAAGACGAGCACAGCGTGTCCCTCTTGACGCGCCACGTCATTCAAGAGCTCCGTCAGCACGCCCTCGAGGGCTGGTGACCGGGTGGAATGTAGGATCTCGGCGGCCTCGGCGCCTACGCCGGGCCAGACCGTCTGCAGCGCGGCAATCGCATAGGCCCAGAAGCGCGCCCGGTCGTCATCGTGATCGTCCAGCGAGACCCAGGCTGCGGCCACGTCGCGCTGGGCGATCCAGGTACTGAGGAGTGTGGTCTTCCCGGACCCGGCGGCAGCGGAGACCAGGGTCAACCGGCGCCGCAGGTAACCATCGAGGCGGTCCAGTAACCGCGGGCGCGGTACCAACTCGGCGTGAGCTTGGGGCACGAAGAGCTTCGTACGCAACAGACGCTTCCGCTGTTTCGCGGAAGCACGCCCCTCGGAGACCTGGCCCATGGCTATGTCCTCACGATGTGTGCTCGGTGGTGGCTTGAGTCCTGCCGGCAGTGCAGGCCAAACCTTCGGCTAAGTCTAGCATGAGACCCCAGAGGGGCAATCGAGGGAGCTGGTACATCGGTCTGGGGTCTGACCGCACATCTACCACCATCTCAACCTACGGGCAGCCGAGCGCAGTGCTTGTCCTCTGCAGGGCGTCGTGGGCCATCTCGTTGTTGGCCGTCGCCACAGACGTCTGACCGTGGCTCCGAAGATCAAGCCACGTAGGGTTGGCGAACCAGCACTAAGCGGGTGCGCCCTCAGCCTCGTCCAGCAGACTGTCGAAGCGCTCCCACACCTGCGCCTTCCACTGCTCATGCACCGGTGATGGCGGTTCCATATAGTTGCCCATCGCGGCATCGAGACGCTGCACCAGCAGATAGAGCCTAGCCCGTCTGGCTACATCCTTGAGATCAACGACCCCTGAAACATCGTACTCCGCCATGAACGCATCCCACAGCGCGAGCGGCGTCGGCGGTTGGAACGAAGGATACTTCACGATCGCGAGATCCTGCGCCGGATCCCAGAAGAGGAAATCCGACAGATCCATCGTCTTCGTCACGTGCCAGCCTCCGCGCCGCTCCAGGTATACTCCCCACGGCAGTGTGCCGCCGACCAGCGAGGGCTCGTGCTCGTCCAGCCACTCCAGATTTTCCGACCATAGCCACTGCAGCCTCTGATGGGTCTCGGCACTCAGCAACCCACGTGCCACCGCCTCCCCGCCGATCCTGACGATCACCTCGTTGAACTGGTGGCGCGTGGGAGAGTGAGTCAACACCTCTCCAGCTGTGTCAATCCACCCGGAGTGCTCGTGGTGGATGCTGTGCAGCTTCCTGTAGAACCGTCCCAGCGCCGCGTAGATGGCAGGTAGCTCATCAGGGTCGCCACGATCCAGCAGGGCGCTCAACCGTTCGCCGCCTACGTGAGATTGGATCACGAAGGGCGACGGCAGTAGCGACTTCGACGCGTCCACAACCAGGATCTGGGGCGCGGGCAGCCCGTGGCTGCGCAGCAGCTCACAGATATGCGCCTCTTTCTCCGACGCCGGAAAGTCTTCGTCAACCTTGAGATACACTATCTCTCCGCCATCCAGCGTGACCCGGTAGTTGTGCCGGAGCCACACCCCACGATCCTCTATCTCAACGACCGATCGGCCCGGCAAGTGGTAGACCAGTGCTTGGTTGACATCCGTCAGAGTCAGATCAGTCTTCACAGGTTCAATCTCCTCACTCCATGGGTGGGCAGACATCAGATCTCATCCTCTCACATGTTTAGGACATAATATGTCATATAGACAGCCTATGGCGACACAAGCCTTCCTGCAAAGGCTATCGGAAGGACCAGCGGGGGCGAGCCGAACTCGAACGGCTCAGAGGATCGAATACTGAACTAGAGGAAATGGCGAGCGTCAATCACATCGGAGCCCGGCGACGATGTCGCCGGGCACGTTCTTCACAATCACGCAGGATCGCGCCAACTGTCAGCATCCAGCTTCCGGCTTCTAGCTCCCTACCGACACCGGCCCATCCACACACGCCAACCATCCATCCTTCTCGCGTCCGTGGACCTCACACTCCCCGCAGAGCCCCATACCACAGCGCATTCGCGCCTCCCACGATAGCTGATGAGGGATCCCGTGGTTGTGGCTCAGGGCTTCCACAGCCTCCAGCATCGGCACCGGGCCACAGCCGTAGACGGTAGCGGGAGTGCGTGCCTCTATCGCGGCCTCAACTGCCACCGTCACCAGCCCCTGGCGGCCAAGGGAACCATCTTCCGTCATCACCTGCACGGCCGCGCCCAAGCGCTCGAATGCATCCGCTAACAGCACATCATCCGCAGTCCCTGCCCCGATACAGACATCAACCGTCGCCCCCGACGCGATGGCCCGCTGCGCCAGGAAGTACAGAGGCGCGACACCATACCCGCCGCCGGCCAGCAAGATGTGCCTGCCCGGCTGCTCAGGCAGCTGCCTCTGGCCAACGAGCCGGAAGCCCTGTCCCAGCGGTCCGCGGATCCACACGCGATCTCCCGGGCTCAGGGCATGCAGCGCCTCGCTGAACGG
>CBFCZM010000351.1:0-3384 GCA_965602565.1 uncultured Anaerolineae bacterium | reverse complement strand
CACACCGGCCTCGATGCCGTCGAGGACCACCTGCCCCCCAGGCACCGTGAGCGTCAGCGGCGCCGGCTGCAGACCGTGGTAGGCGGCAACATATCGTCCGGTCCCAGGACTGCTGAAGAGCCACCCGGCGGCCTCACCGCACGTGAGGAGAGCCCCCCTCAGCTCGATATGACCGCTGCGCGTCTCCTGCGCGATCGGGGAATCCAACATCGGCCAGCCGAGATCACCATCCTGCGTCCAACGTCACTTGAGCTGCGAGGCCATCAGATCGACCTCGATGCCCACCATCTCGCCGTCGCGTTCGTAGGAGACCGTCCACAGACGTTCCCCTTCCCCGGCGTACGTGAAGGGCGCCTCTGCCTCATCCGTAAGCGTTCCCTTGGCCACGACCTCACCAAAGGCACGACCAATCGACAACTCAACATATGAGAGTACAATCGCTGTGGAGTTACGAGCACGCCGGGACTCGCAACCCCTTGATGAAAGGAGAGAACCTTGCCACTGACCAAGATTGTCTGCACCCTTGGCCCGGCCACCGACGACCTCGAAATCATACGTGCGATGATCAAGGCCGGCATGACTGTGGCACGGCTCAACTTCTCTCACGGCACCAGCGAGGAAAAACGCCGCAGGGCACAGATGGTACGCGCGGTTGCGCAGCAAGAGGGCCGCCATATCGCCTTGATGGGAGATCTCCAGGGCCCGAAATTCCGGGTAGGGACACTGCCCGAGGACAGGATCGAGCTTGTCGAAGACAATACCGTCATTCTCACATCCGGTGCAATCGCTGACCCTCAGCACGAGATTCCGTTTCCCCACGCTGATGTTCTCGCAGATGTTGCGGTCGGCGATCGCCTACTACTCGACGACGGCAGGCTCGAACTGACTGCCGTGTCGACCGAGCCCGGACAACTCACCTGTCACGTCTGCGTAGGAGGAGTGCTGACGTCTCACAAGGGCGTCAACTTGCCGGGTGTGCAGCTCCGTATCCCGGCACTCACCGAAAAAGACGGACAAGACGCCCTGGTGGCTCATGAGAATGCTGCGAGGCCATCTGCAAGATCACGTCACAGGACACGGGACCCGTCGGGTTGGTGACGACCCCCACAGAATCCCCGGACTGGTCGCCAAGATAGAGAAACCTGAAGCCCTGGATGATCTGGATGCCATTGTCAGAGCTTCGGACGCCATCATGGTCGCGCGCGGCGATCTCGGCGTGGAGATTGCGCCGGAGCGGGTGCCGCTGGTCCAGAAGCGCATGGTCCACCTCTGCAACAAGCTAGGAAAGCCCGTGATCACTGCCACGCAGATGCTTCAATCGATGATCGACCTCCCGCGCCCCACCCGCGCTGAGGCATCTGACGTCGCCAACGCCATCCTCGACGGCAGTGACGCCGTGATGCTCTCCGGTGAGACCTCGGTGGGCAAGTATCCCGTCGAGGCCGTGCGGATGATGGCCAGGATCGCGGCGCACGTTGAGGACTCGGATGAGTTCCCCTTTGACCAACTGCTCAATCTCCCGGTCGACTACGACCAACCCGGCGCACAGATCATCACCAGCGCCATCAGCAGCGCGACGGTCACACTGGCAAAAGCTTCCAATGCCGCTGCCATCTGCTGTTCCACAGAATCCGGGCGCACCGGACGCATGGTAGCGCGCCACCGCCCCAAGGTCACGGTATTGGGTGTGACGCCGTTTGAGACGACAGCTCGTCGCATGCAACTCATGTGGGGCTTGATACCAATTATGGTGAATCCCTTCCATACAACGGACGAGATGATCCTGAGTATGGTGCAAGCGACGTGCAGGCGAGGATATGCCAGCGTCGGCAGCAATGTGGTGTTGACCGCGGGGATTCCCCTGGAGGTCCACGGCGTCACCAACATGGTCAAAGTGCACACGGTCCGGGACGCCGACCTGGCGTGATCTTGCAGCCGGGACTACGATAGAAAACGAAACACCGGGACGGCATCGTCCCGGTGTCATCCAACACAGAATGTCTGCTAGTGCAGACTGGGTCTAGAGCTGGGCCGGCTCTTCCGCCACGGTCGCCATCTCGACCTCACGGTCCATCACCGGTTCGACGACCTGGCTGCCCTGCGACGCGCCACAGTACGGGCAGATGTTCCAATCCAGCGTCAGAACGGCATCACAGGCAATGCACTTCTTCTTCAGGTGTGTATGGCAATAGGGGCAGTAGATGAAATCATCCTGAACTTTCGCCGCGCAGCCCGGGCACACCTCCGGCTCCTCGATCGCCTGGAGCAGCGCTTCTTGTTCCAGAGCATGCTCGTACGCTTCCGAAAGCGTCTCGCGCGGTCGGATCAGGAAATAGACGATCAGACCCGGTAGTGTCAACACCGCCACCATGAATGTGGCCAGGATCTGCACCACGATGTCGCGCGTACGGGAACGGATATCGCGGAAAGCCCACAATACCATACCCAGCCACAGGCTTGTGACAAAGACAGCAGTCAAAAGCGTCAAGATCGTTACAACTTGCGGCAGGATCTCGAGGAGTTGATCAATCATACAAATGGAGCTCCTTTTCGACGCCCGGCACAGCTCACCGGCTGCCCGGAAGATTAGCTGGCTCGATCACGCACACGCAACACCTCACGAACAACCCGCTGCCGTGTACGCTCAGGCGCGGGCATTATACCATCGCCTAACTGGGAGGCAAGCATATGACATACGTGACCGTCAAAGAGATGCCACCTGAGGAACGCCCTCGTGAGCGGATGGCCAGGGCGGGAGCACAGGCATTGTCGTCTGCGGAGCTCTTGGCGATCATCCTGCGCCTCGGCGTCGGCGGTGAGAATGTGCTCTCGATGGCCCAACGAATCCTGGCCAACTTCGGTGGGCTGGGAGGTCTGGCCCGCGCGGATTTCTCACAGCTGACAGCCGAACGCGGCCTGGGACCGGCGAAGGCGTCACAGATCCTGGCGGCCCTCGAACTTGGACGGCGCCTCATGGCAGAGAGCCCGGAGGAACGGTGGCAGATCCGCGCCCCCAGCGATGCCGCCCATATCCTGATGCCGGTCATAGGGCACCAGGAACAAGAGCACTTCGTTATCCTGTACTTGGACACGCGCAACCGCGTCACCGACCGGGAGACGCTCTACAAGGGCAGCCTTAACACGTCGCTCGTCCGCACCGCCGAGGTCTTCCGTGGAGCAGTGCGCCGCAACTGCGCCGCCGTCATCGTCGCCCACAACCATCCCTCCGGTGATCCCAATCCCTCGCCGGAGGACGTTGCCCTGACACGCCGGCTGGTGGACGCCGGCAAGCTCCTGGAGATCCCCGTGCTGGACCACGTCATCATCGGTGAGAACCGTCATGTCAGCTTGCGAGAACGAGCATTGGGATTCGACACAGACTAG
>CBFCZM010000350.1:0-3411 GCA_965602565.1 uncultured Anaerolineae bacterium | reverse complement strand
ACCATGATCTCGTCAATCACGGCCGATGGTTGGTGGAACTCAACCCACTTGCCAACGGGCAACGCGGCAACCAGGTGCAGATCCGCTGCCACACCGACCGCGGTGTTCCACCCGTGCGGCACGGTGAGGATGTTGTAGCGATAGGCCATCCAGGCGATCTTGTGGGCTTCGGTGAGCCCGCCGACCTTGGTGCAGTCCGGCTGGACGATGTCCAGCGCGCCTTGCTCCAGGAACGGTCGGAAGCTCTGGCGGCGGGTGAGTACCTCGCCAGCACTGATCATGACCCGGGCGTGCTCGCGCAACATCTTGTAGCCCTCCAGGTCATCTGGCGGTAGTGCTTCCTCGAACCATACGACCCCGTAATCATTCAGCATATCAGCGGTGCGCAGGGCCCACTTGTAGCCGTGCGGCCAGAACTGCTGGGAACCACCGGGGTCGACCATGATCTCGCAGTCACCGACAGTATCTCGCGCCGTGGCGATAAGGCGCTCATCGTCCGCCGGGTTTCCGGTTCGTCCGAAGTTGCCCCATCCGAGCTTGAAAGCCTTGAATCCGCGTTCAAGGGCGGCCTCCATCGTTGCGACCAATCCGCCGCTGTCAGCCGCTCTGCCGAAGGAGAGCGAGGCGTAGGGCTTCACGCGATCCCGGTAGATGCCGCCGAGGAGGCGGCTCACGGGCTGACCGGTGGCCTTACCGAAGATGTCCCACAACGCGATATCGATGCCGCTGATGGCATGGGTGATGGTGCCGCCGCGCCCCCACCAGAAGTTGCTCTGTTCGAGTTTCTCGTGGACGCGCTGGGGCTCGATCGCGATCTCGCCCACATAGAGATGGTGTAGCCTGCCCAAGGCCGCGTCGACCAGGTCCGCGCTGGTGTACGAGCTGCCGATGCCGGTGAGTCCGGCGTCGGTTTTCACCTCCACCAGGGTGTACTCGTTTGTCGCCGTACTGGCTTTGGCACCAGCGTGCCGTTCGAAGATCGGTATGGCCCTGATTTCGGTTATCCGTGGAATGCTGTCAGACCTCAAGAAGACCTCCCTATTGCCGATGGATGTTGTGCCAGTTCATACGCCGGTCGCATTGTCTGAGCCACTGGGTGAGCGACCAACACATCCCACAAGGTGTTCCCTCTGTGCTAAAGACCGCTGCTCAAGTCGCGGAACCGCCGTGCGTATCCAGCATTGATGCCGATCTGATCCTCATATTCCGGGTACATGCCGACGATGACGGCGTCGCTGGGCTTGATGGAGCGGAAAGCCTGTTTGAAGGCGTCCTCGACCAGCTCCTGGCTATCGCAGAGTCGACCGGCGGCGAGGATCTTGAACGCGAGACAGACTTTGTCGGTCCCGCGAATCGCACTGTACATCCGCGCCGGATCGCTCTCCAGGTAGACTTCATTTAGGGGCAGTGGGACGTGGCCCAGGAGAGCCAGCAGCTGCTCCCGGGTCCGATGGCGCTCGTAGACGCAGCACATAAAGAAGTCGACATCCCACCCTTCGGAGGTGACGTGATCGACCACATCGGGAATGTGGGTGGAGACGCCCACCAATACGCCGGCGTCGCGAATGCGCTTGCAGTAATCCCACACCTTATCCATCTCGCCTCTGCGCCAGAAGACGTCGGTGACCTCGCCGTGGTGGGCGACACCGAGCGTGCCGCCGGCGACCAGATCATCGAGCATGGTGGGATTGTCGGCCGATTCTGCGGCCAGTGCAATGTAGTGCATCTGCCCGCCGCTGTCGACGTACTCCTGATAGGCTGCCAGATTGCCCATACCTGATTGCCACGTGTTGATACCTTCTGCCTGACACTCTTTGAGCGTGACCTGGATCTGCTCAGGCGTGAAGTAGCGCTTCATCTGGTTGTTGACGAAGCGCGAGAGGTGTGAACCCCCATTGATGGGATTTGCGCCAAGGATGAGACGCGACAAGCGGTGGTCCCCGAACTGGATTTGCGGCAATGAAGCTGGATGAGAATCCATACTAGTCACCATGCTCCTTCAATCGGGTTAGTGTCTTGGATCGCGATACGCATTAGTCTTCGCCGTGGAGTTCAAGTTGATCCAACGGCGGTTCGAGGTCTGCCGGCAGCGGGCACTTGTAGGTGCGTCCCTCCATCCGCTTCTCCCAGTCCTTGTGAACGCGGTCGAGCTCATCGGGCTTTGTCAGCAGATCCAGAGATGTGGTCGCCATAGCCTTGGCGGCGAAGAGCGTGGACTTGTGCGCGATGCTGGTGCCGGAGACGGCGGTGTTCTGCCATGAGTGACCGGGCGTGCCGACGACGAAACAGGCTGTGTTGTACTCCAGGGTCGGGGTGTTCCACGAGACCTCGGCCACATCGGTGGAGCCGCCGCCGCCCTTGCGCTCCTCACCGTAGGGATCGTAGATCCGCGGGTTGATGTCGACGTCCATCAGCTCCATGGCTTCCGGCAGAAGGCTACTGCTCAAGATGGTGCGTTTCTCGTCCCGCGCGACGCTCTTGCCCAGTTCTGCTGCGAAGGCCAGCTCCTCGTCGGTGTACGTAGGAGCGCCGATCTCGCGCATATTGGCGACAAGCAACTCGGCCATCGGTCGGTTGGAGATGCCGTTGTGGGCACCGGTCAGGAAGCGGACCTTGTGAGTGGTGCCCGCCATCAGGTCGGCGCCTTCAGCGATTCGCAGCACCCATTCATAGTACTTGTCGACCAGATCGCGCTCAGGCGCCCTGACGTAATACCAGCTCCGTGCGTAGGCGGGAACTACGTTGGGCTCGTGTCCACCTTCCTCGATGACATAGTGCATCCGCGTCTCCTGGACGACGTGCTCGCGCATATAGTTGACGCCGATATTCATCAACTCCACCGCATCCAGGGCGCTGATGCCCTGTTCCGGGGAGCCCGCCGCGTGGCTGGCCTTGCCGAAGAACTCAAACTTCACGGAGTTCATCGCGTTACCGCTGCCTAGCGAGGCCCCATTGGTGTCGCCCGGATGGTGTCCCAGGCATGCGTCAAGGCCATCGAAGATGCCGTCACGCACCATGAAGACTTTGCCAACGAGCGTCTCTTCAGCCGGGCAGCCGAAGCACTTGATTGTTCCGGGGATGCCGTGGGCCTCCATTGCGGTTTTGGTCGCCAGGGCGCTGCCCAATGCGGTAGCGGCATAGCCGCAGTGCCCACAGCCGTGTCCCGGCGCGCCGTCGACACGGGGCTTCAGGTAGGGCACCGCCTCCTGCGAGAGCCCCGGTAGGGCATCCAGCTCAGCCATCATACCGATGATGGGGCCGCCCGATCCGTAGGTCGCGACAAATGTCGATGGCATGCCGGCGACCCCACGTTCGACGGTGAAGCCGTTTTCCTCCAGGATGTCGGCCAGTAGTTTGCTGGTCTGCATCTCCTGGAGCCCAACTTCCGCGAGTTCCCAGACCTTCTGGTGT
>CBFCZM010000349.1:0-3414 GCA_965602565.1 uncultured Anaerolineae bacterium | reverse complement strand
CCAGAGCTGAAGACCACCATCGAGGCGCAACACCTGTCCCGTCACGAACGAGGACTCGCCGCTCACGAGAAACGCCACGGCCCGCGCAACCTCAATCGGCCACCCATACCGATCGAGGGTGCCCTCGCGCACCTTCATGCTGTCATCGGTCACGCGGCTGGCCAGGAATCGCGGCGTCACTATCAGCCCTGGGGCCACCACGTTGACGGTGACGTTGTGCGGGCGCAGCATCGCCGCCAGGCAGCGGGAATACTCGTGCACCGCAGCCTTCGCCGTGCTGTAGATGGCCCCATACTCCTGCCCCACCATCCCGGCGATGCTGCCGACGTTCACGATCCAGCCGGACTTGCGTGCCATCATCGCCGGCGCAACCTCACGGCACGCGAGAATGCAGGTCATGAGATTGCGGTCGAGGACCGTGCGGATATCGTCCACCGAGATGTTCAGAGGATCATTGCCCGCCGGCTTGCCACCGTCCGCGCCCATGGTGCCCTGCGCACCGATGTCGCCGCCGGCGCAGTTGACCAGGATGTCAATGCGGCCGAACCGTCCGCGGATCTCGGCAACGATGCCGGGGCCTCAGAAGGCCCTAGGACCGTGGCTTCATCGGTGAGATCCCCGCAGACAGGCAGGACCTCGGTGTGGTTTGCCTCACCAATCGCATGGGCCACATCATTCAGCGAATCAGCTTCGCCGAAGGCTCGGGTTGAGTACAGTGTCGTGCCGTGTACCACCACCCACGCACCAAGGCTCGCCAGGTGATCGGCAACCACCCGCCCGATCCCGCGTGACGAGCCGGTCACCCAGGCGACTTTGCCACGCAAACGTCCCTTGTCAGCCATCTTGCCTCCCAGAGCGCCCGCCCTGCAGCGCAGAACACATACGAGGGGGGGAAGGCCCGAAGCCTTTCCGCAGGCTCTGGGCCCTTGCCAGTTCGCGCGGATTCGCGTGATTCGCGGTTGGTCTGCTGCTGCACCGGGCTCAAGACATCAACTCAACCTTCCTGATCCTAACTCCACAGACGATCGTTGCTGTAGTCCTTGTCCCACATCTCGGTTGAGGCCCACAGTTCTGGCTCATCAGGGCTCAGGTGGGCCTGAATCACCTCATCGTTGAGCGACTCGATGCCCACATCCATCTTCAGGAAGGTGAAGCCCATTTCCATGCGCTCGCTGAGCGCCAGCCCCATCGCCTCGCCGGTGTCGTGACCGCGCACATTCGTATCGCAGTAGACGCGCACCTTGTCGCGGAACTTCCCGCCCAGCATCGCGTGGACCGGCACGCCGTAGGCCTTGCCCGCCAGATCCCAGAGCGCGACCTCGATCCCGCAGACACCACCGGCCTGCCGGCCGTGGGAGCCGAACTGCTTGATGCGGCGGAATAGCTTGTCGATGCGGCAAGGGTTCTCACCGAGGATACGGCTCTTGATCGTCAGTGCATACCGTTTGCTGGCGCCATCGCGGACCTCGCCGTAGCCCTCAATGCCCTGGTTGGTGCTGATCTTGATGATAGGGCAGCGCATCGGCGCGCCGACCACGGTCGAGATGCGCAGATCGGTGATGCGCAGATCAGAGGGCTTCGATTAAGTGTTGACGGAATCCAGGGCATCTTCATAGGCACTAGAGGCATTCGCAGACCGTGTCACAGTAACTCCTCTATCGCAGCGTCCATTACATCCAGCGTCTCTTCGATATCGGCCATCGAGTGAGCGATCGAATAGCCGTGGTGCGGAGAGACATGGTGCAAGTATACACCGCGACGCAGGCACGCGAGATGGAAACTGCGCATCATCTCCAAGTCCTGTTGGGCCACGTCCCGGTAGTTGCGCGGTTCCCGATCCAGGCCGAACAGCAGGCCAAAGCGAGCGCCCACGCCCTGCACCCAGGCCCTGATGCCCCGGCGCGCCAGGATCTCGCTCATGCCGCCGTAGAGCCGCGCACCCAGCGAGTTCAGATGCTCGTAGAAGCCTGGGCGCGTGACCTCATCCAGGAGTGCACCAATCGCGGCGACCAATAGAGGCGGAGCGTTGTAGGTGCCGCTGTGGAGCGCAGGGCCCACCGGCGTGCACGTCTCCATGATCTCGCGCGTCCCCATGAAGGCAGAGATCGGCATCCCGCCGCCGACGGCTTTCCCCAGCACGGTCATATCCGGAGTACAGGTGTCACCCAATGCACCGCCGGCCCTGACCCGGAAACCGGACAGCACCTCGTCGAAGATCAGCACAATGCCCAACTCCCGCGTCAGCTCGCGCACACAGCGCAGGAACTCCGGCGTGGGCACCAGGCCGCACGAGTCATAGTTGATCGGCTCCATGATGACGGCTGCAAGCGACTTCGCCTGGGTGCGAAGAGAGTCTTCAAACGTCTCTATGTCGTTGAACGGGAGTATCGTGATCAGATCGTTGTTCGCAGGGGGGATGCCCGCAGAATCGGGCACGGCTCGCGGACACTGCGCCGGGCCGGCCTTCGCCAGATCGGGCCAATGGCTGTATCCTACGGTGTCGTTGACACCGTGATAGTGTCCCTCGAACTTCACGACGCCATACCTTCCGGTGTAGGCTCGGGCCACGCGCAGTGCGTGCCAGGTGGTCTCCGTACCGGAGCAGGTATACCGCACCATGTCCATACCGGGGAAGAGCGCGAGCAGGCGCTCGGCCACCTCGACCTGCAGCTCAGTTTCATAGGCCAGCAAGCCGCCGGTCCCCAGCGCTTGATCCACAGCCGTAGTGATGGCCGGATGCCCGTGGCCCAGCAAGCTAGCACCGTGTGAGATGCAGTAGTCGATGTACCGATTTCCGTCGACATCGAAGAGATAGGCCCCCTCGCCCCGCTGCATAAACAGCGGATGACCCAAAGCCGAGTTCATACGGGCGGACGCATTGACGCCGCCCGGCATCACCGTACGGGCACGATCCCACAGCGCGCGTGTGCGGTCGAGCGATAGACCATCAGCTTCAGACATTGAGACCTCCATAGGCTAGAAGAGTGCCCGCGGCGATGGAGTCGCATCGGGCTGAATCCCGGTGCGACTAACAGCATAACCTGGTCACTCACTGGCTATTGCAGCCCCAGAACGCCCGGGGATGAATCCCGGGGCTAAGAAGCTGCGCCCCATCAATGGGGCTTCCGACGGCTCTCTCCCCTCTGGAAACCCGATTCATCGGGTGCCGCTGCCTAGCGCGTGGACTTCATCCACGTGCGGCGTCGGCAGACTGACGTGAGTGGCACCCGATAATGAAGACTACCAGGATAACCTGGTCGCTCACTGGCGACTGCAGCCCCAGAACGCCCAGGGATGAATCCCGGGGCTAAGAAGCTGCGCCCCATCAATGGGGCTTCCGACGGCTCTCTCCCCTCTGGAAACCCGATTCATCGGGTGCTGTTGCCTAGCACGTGGACTTCATCCACGTGCGGC
>CBFCZM010000348.1:0-3459 GCA_965602565.1 uncultured Anaerolineae bacterium | reverse complement strand
GAAGGACTCCGGTTTGGACAACGCGATATACTCCGGTGTGCCGATCCCCAAGGACGGCAACCCGGCCAGCGTCGTCGTGGGGAACGTCATCAATGCCGTACTCACGGGCAGCAAACATCCTGAGGCCACAGCGGAGTGGATCAAGATCTTCACCCGCGACGAGGTGCAGGACCTTGTGAACCCTGTGTTGGGTCGTATGCCCTCCACGCGTAGCTCTCTGGAGCGGCTGGAGCCGACTGCCAGCGAAGCCGATCAGGCCTTCATCAACGAGCTTCTCAATGCGGATCTGGGCATCTTGCCGCAGTGGCGGCAGGATCCGCAGAAGCTATGGACCGTCTACAACGATCTGCTGACCGGTGTCCTGAGCACCGATGAGCCACTCGACCAACTGGTGGGCCAGGCCCAGCAGCAGGCCGATGATGTGATGGGCGCCTAGGCGCCATTAGTTGTGCCGGGGCAGGGGGTGGGATAACCACCCCCTGCCTTCGTCAGTGCTGGTACTTCTGGTCGTGTTCAGGTCTCAAGGAGTCATCTATGACGACTACTTCCTCTGTTCTGCAGCCTGACCCCGCTCGCAAGAGAAAGCGCCAACCGAGTGGCATCCGTCGGCGCGAGACTCGTGAGGCGTGGCTCATTCTGACCCCGATCCTGTTGTACTTCTCGATATTCTTCCTGTTCCCGGTCGTTTCGAACCTCTACATCAGTTTCACTCAGTGGAATGGCATCCGTGGAGCGCCGGTGTGGATCGGGCTGCGGAATTACCTGCAGTACCTGAAGCAGCCCTACCCGCTGATCATCAGCAACACGCTGCTGTTTGCTGTTTTCGGCCTCATCTGCCAGACCGCCCTGGCGTTCATGATCGCGGTGTTGCTCAATCAGAAGGTTGGGGGGCGAGGCGTCTTCCGGGCCCTGTTCTACATCCCCACCTTGACCTCGTCTGCCGTCACGGCCCAGGTGGCTTTTGCCTTCATCTCGCCCTACGACGGCGTGCTCAATGAGATCCTCAAGCTCCTCGGTCAACCCATCGTGGTGTGGACGATTGATCCCACCTGGATGCGAACGTTCATCGTTCTCTACTCGGTCTGGCGCGGCGTGGGGGGTCCAGTGGTCCTGTTTCTTGCCGCGCTGCAGGGCATTCACCGTGAGATCTACGAGGCCGCGATGGTCGATGGCGCTTCGGGGAAAGACATGCTGTTCCGCATCACGGTGCCGCTACTCAGGCCGATGATCATCTTCGTGCTGGTGACGGGTATGATCGGCAGTTTCCAGATCTTTGAGGCCGTGTTGCTCATGTCGAAAGGTGGCCCAAAGAACATGACGAATGTGATGCTGTTGCAGATCTATAACGATGCCTTCGTCAACACCAACATGGGCTTGGCCAGTGCTGGATCGATTGTCATGGCGGCCATCCTTCTGGGTTTCAGTATCACCAATATGCGGATTATGAACCGCGGCCGGGTCGGGAAAGACTAGGGGTGAGCGATGCATACTAGAAGGAAGCAGTTCAACGCGGGGCGCGTCTTCATCTATATCCTCCTGATTGGTGGCAGTGCGGTCATGGCTTACCCGCTGCTGTTTGCTGTGTTGGGGAGCTTCTGCAATATCGAGGATTTCATCGCAAGTCCGATTCTGCCGATCCCCAAGCACCTGTATCTCGAGAACTACACCATCATGGCGAAGGCCAGTTTCCCGGTTCTCCTGTGGGTCAAGAACACGTTGATCCGCATCGGTTGGTATATCACCGTTCCAGGCATTGTGGCGGTTTTCGGCGGCTACGCGTTCGCTCGCCTGGAGTTCCGTGGTCGGGAGACGGCGTTCACGTATCTCCTTAGCTCCATGATGCTGCCGGGCATCGTTTTCTGGATTCCGACGTACATAATGCTGGCGAGATTCCCCGGAGCCGGCGGCAACAACTGGCTGGGGCAGGGGGGAAGTGGGTTCATCAACAAATGGCCGGCGCTGCTGATCCCGGGACTGGTCAACGTCTACTACGTCTTCCTGATGAGGCAGACCTTCTACAGCATCCCGGAGGACTTCGAGGAAGCCGCCCGGATTGACGGGGCCAACACAATGCAGATCATGTGGAACATCTATCTGCCGATGCTCAAGCCCACACTTACCGTGATGGTGCTTTTCCAGGCTGTGGGAATGTGGAATGACTATCAGTGGCCACTGATTGCCACCAGCGGCAACCCGGCAATCTTCACTGTAGCTCTGGGCGTGCAGCGGGCCTTGTTGAGCGGAGCCTCTCTTAAGGGATGGCCGCCCGGTACTGCTATCACGGACTATCCCTTCACATTTGCCCTGGCAACTGCAGCGAGTCTGCCCACGATCCTTCTTTTCCTCTGGCTTCAGGATTACTTCGTGGAAGGCGTTCAGGGATTTGCCATCAAGGGGTAGAATGCGCTAACTGAGGGCGTGGGCATGTCTGGTTCGATTATACAAGAGGCGATTACCGATATGGTGGGACAGGTGCCGGATTATCGTTGTTGGATAGAAGCGTTGTCAGTAACGAAGCTGGAGCACACACACGCCAAGACGGCGCGGGATGGCTTCCATGACGTGGACGACCACGGCATGATCTGTTGGCCGGATCCGATCCCGTTCAGGCCCACGTCGAACCACCCGTCCGGCGGATGCTATGGCGCGCGGTGCATCGGCGAGAACTTCCGCGCGTGGTTGGATGTGCATCCCGTCTACATTCATCCCCAGAGTGCGCTGGCCGGTGCCTGGGCGGCTTTCCTCAGGGGTGTCGGTGGGTGGCGCCCGGAGGATCGACCGGAGCATCTGCGTGAACTGCACGAGCTGTATCATATGCAGGGCAAGCACGGCATCGGAGCGATGAACCACCTGGGACCCGATATGATCATCGGTCTGCAGTTGGGGTGGGGCGGCCTGCTCGCCAAGATCCGCCACTACCGTGCGTTCAACCGCCCCATCGATACCGGGTTCTATGACGCCGAGGAGAATCTGGTGCTGGGCATCCAGGATTGGATACGGAAGCACGTGACCAAGGCTCGAGAGATGGCGTCTGACGGTGGTGATCCCGCCGTGGCCCAGAACCTGCTTGAGATCGCCGAGATGAACGAGTGGCTGGTCGATAGCCCGCCGCGGACGATGCGCGAGGTCTGCCAGTTCCTGGCCTGGTTCCAGTCGGTCGACCGGATGTGGGCAGCGGGCGGCGCGCTGGATCAGCTGGATGAGCTGTTGCGCCCGTACTACGAGGCTGAATCGGCGGGCCTTTCGGGTGATGAGCTTGCGGCCTATGAGGAGCACGTGATCTGGTGTATCGCCAGCTTGCTCTACAACGATACACACTACTCGCAGGTCGGTGGACAGGCACCGGATGGGCGGGATCTTGCGAGCCCGATGTCTTTCCTGATCCTTGAGGCGGCTCACCGGTTGGCAATTCCCTACAACCTTGCCGTGCGCGTGCACGAGGGCATGGATCGCCGGCTC
>CBFCZM010000347.1:0-3460 GCA_965602565.1 uncultured Anaerolineae bacterium | reverse complement strand
CCTGGTCACAGACCCCCCTCAGCGTCTTCGATGCCCAAACGATGACGGCCTTCCTGTTGGGCGCCGCCGCGTGGTGGGGAGGCGGCGCGACGGCGCGTGACCTGGATGCCGTGAAGGATCCCTCGCTCTACATCGGTGAGACCGAACCACGCCGGCGCCTGACGAACCGCTACTTCCTGGGAGGCGTCGTACTGATGATCTTCGCTGCATTCAGCCGGGTAGACATGCTCAGCGTCGTCACAATGGCCCAGGAACGCACCCGCGCCCCCATCGTCAGCGCGTTGATCTACTTTCTCCTGGGGCTGGCCATGCTGGGGCAGATTCGCTTTGCCCGTCTGACCAGTCTGTGGCATCGTGACAAAGTGACCGTCTCCAAAGGTCTCAACGTCAGCTGGCTGCGCTATCTCTTGATCTTCCTGGTGTTGATCGCCGCCGTCGCGTTCGTTTTGCCCACCGGCTACACGCTGGGCTTCCTGGACCTCGTTGCGTTCATCATAGGTCTGATCATGTCGTTGCTCATGCTCCTCTATATGCTCATCACCTGGCCGTTCGCGATGCTTGCCGCACTCCTCAAGGGCGACTCGGAATCGGTCCCGCCCCCGGCGATGAACAGACTGCCCATCGAGCCTGAGATCATTCGGGCGGATGGTGGCGCGAACCCCTGGTGGGCCCTCCTACGCTCGGCGCTCTTCTGGTTGGTGTTGCTCAGCGCAGTGGTCTATCTGGTACGCAGTTACTTCCGGGATCGTCCCGAGCTACGGCAGACCATGCAGCGATTGACGCCGCTGCGTTGGGCAGGTCGCCTCTGGCACGCTCTGCGGCGTTGGCTCAAGAACTTGCGGAAGAAGGCCGGCCGGATACTGCCCGAACTCGTGGCACGTATCAGACAGGCGCGAGCCATCCGTGAGTCGCAGCGTCGCCGTACCGCACCTCCGGGATCGCGCGAGCGGATCCTGCACCACTACCTGCGCACGCTCGATACGGCACGGGAGGCCGGAGTGCCACGGCAGCGCACGGAAACCCCATACGAATACCGTCGCCACTTGCAGGCGCATCTGGAGGAAGAAAAGGAAGCCTTGGCGGCACTCACCGAGGCCTTCATCGAGGCGCGCTATAGCACCCATCCCATCAATCCTGAGGACGTTGCCGCGCAGCAGTCCAACGCGCAGCGCCTGCAACGCAGCTTGCGCGAGCGGCGCGACGACTAGCTCGCCTCGTGTGCCCCGGATCTCCGGCCTACCCGTCACCCCGATCACCGCCACCGCGCGTGCCGCACAGTTCAGGCTAGAATGACCCGCACGTGTGTCATCCTGAGTAGCTCAAGAAGGCATCCTGGAACCCTGACCAAGAGAGCGAAGGACCTTGTCCTCGGATGCACAGACAGGTCTCTGTCAACGTGTCACTAGTAACAGGTCAGACAGGCATCTGCTCGACATAGAACGGCAGTTGAGGGATCTGAGACCCCAAGCGTCGACGTAGCCGGGGGCTGAGGTCCCTCGGCTTCTTTCGACTACGCTCAGGACAGGGTGCTGAGCTCACTACTAGGAAACGATTCCGAGAATGGCACCTTCTCCGCTCGAGCAGAGGTCGGGCTAGACAGCCCGACCTACATGAATGTCCGCATACATGAAGTCTGTTCAGCAGAACTCCAGAAACGGGTACCCGGTGCCAGACCAGCGCTCTCAGGGTTCGGCAGGACTGTCACTGAGAAGCCAGGAATACTCCGGTTCAGGAGAGATACCGAACACCTGGGCCGCGATGTTCCCATCACAGTCCTCAGCCATCAGGTCAAGGGGCTCAGGATTGACGAATATGACGCGAACACCGCCGGGCTGCACAGCCTCATACTCACCCAGTCTGTCTTCACCCCAGTCGTCAGACATCTCCGGCGACGCATACAGGAAACAGATCTCCGCGTCCAGGTCGTTGATCACCCAAACTGATGCAAGGTCCGGCGCCGAGACTTCGAGCTCCAGATCATACGAGACCTCCCACGCCGTCGCCGCAACACCCTCATCGCAGGTCAGCACCTGAATATCGTGAGGGCCGGCGGCAACTGAGAAGCTCTTCCGCGCCTCAGGGGGAATCCTCTCCTGCTCACCCAGCCAATCATCCCCCCACGACTCATCGGCGGACGGCGAGATGAAGACATAGCAGACGTCATAGGGGGACCAATTCTGTATGGTGACCTCAAACCCTTCGTCGCTGGGTGCGGGTGTATTGGTCGGAGACTGAGCCTCTCGTGTCGCAGTTGGGGGCACCAGCGTGGTCGTGGGGCGCAGCGGCGTGACCGTAAGGCGCACCGGCGTGACGGTAGGCGCATCTCGAGCAGCTATCCAATCGGAGAGCCACGGCAGCCCCACAACGCCACCAAGGCAACTGAAGAATGCACAGACCAGAATGACAGCAGCGATCCCGATCCAAAGCCCGCGGCGCGGCTTTCGGGCCGGTGACTCGCTGGATGCGGGCAGCGGCGCGCTGCCGGAAACGGGCGCCATAGAGGGCGTCAGCACCGTGGTCCGTGGCATAGGGGCACTCACAGCCATCGGGGGCAGCGGGCCGGATTGGACGGCCGACCACATCTCGCGGGCGCTCTGCCAACGATCCTGCACCGGCAGTTGCAGGGCCTTCATCACCACGTGCTCCACCCGGGGCGTGACCTGCGGCGCCAATTGCCGCAGCGGAACGAACTGGCTCGGCATGGCCATCCGCTCTGTGGCCGTTGGCGGCGCCTGCCCGCTCAACAGGTGATAGAGCGTGGCCCCCAGACTGTAGACGTCGCTCTGGGGCCCCGTATGGTCCGTGGTTGCCCCGTACTGCTCGGGGGGTGCGTACTCGGGTGTCCCCATGCCGCGCATCACAGTTCGCGTGCGGGGATCATCCGGATCCCACAGCTTCACCAGCCCGAAGTCCACCAACACCACTCGGCTGTCGGGCGTCAGGATGATGTTCTGCGGCTTGACGTCGCGATGAACCACGCCCTGGTCGTGACAGTAGGTCAGGGCCTCAAGCAGCTGCCGTCCCCAGTCAAGCACCCGGGATTCAAGCTGCGAGCCATCCTGCAGGACTACGTCGGCCAGACTACGCCCCTCAACGAAGTCCATCACCAGATACGCATTGCCCTGCTCTTCGAAGAAGTCGGTGACGCGCACAAGATTGGGATGGTTGAGTCGAGCCAGCACCGCAGCCTCTTGCTCGAACTGGCCGCGCAGTCCATCCAGAGCCGTGGTTTCCAGGCCGGGCTGAGGTCTCAGCTGCTTAAGCGCCACCGGCACCTTGAGCCGCAGATCCCACGCCCTGTAGACGGCACCCATGCCCCCCTCTCCCAGGCGTCGCGCCACACGATATCTCTCCTGTACCACCCCCCCCGATTCTAGCATCCCTCCCCCTCCTCCGGCTTCGTCGCAAACCAGGGTCATCTGCGCAGATCGCACCGGATCTCCCGACCGAACCCGCACAG
>CBFCZM010000346.1:0-3482 GCA_965602565.1 uncultured Anaerolineae bacterium | reverse complement strand
GATCCTGCTGCAACGTGGTGTTATAGGCGCAGGCGGAGGATGAGAAGAAGTAGCGCTCCGCGCCGGCGTTGTAAGCGGACTCGATCAGGTGAGTATTGATCAGGATACTGCGCAAGCATTCGACACGGAAGCGCTCGATGAAACCCATACCGCCCATGTCGGCAGCCAGGTTGTAGACCTCCCTAGCGTCCTCGACGACTCGCTTGCAGTTGTTCTCATCGCTGAGGTCCATGCTCAAGCACTCAACGCCCGGCACACGCTGGTACCAGTCGGGGAGCGACTTCTTGTCGATAGCACGGATATGGGTGAAACCCTGATCGTGGAAGTAACGGGTCAATGAACCGGCGATAAAGCCGCCGGCACCGGCAATGACGATGAGATCGTCCTTATTGATCGTCGAAGCTGCTGTCTGGTTCTCTACCATTACATAACTCCCTACTCATCCTCAAATCAGATCGCTCACGCTCTGAGCGTAATCCGAAGCACATAGGCGTGGTCGCAGGGGGCGACCTCGGGCATCTGCACGTCTAGCCCCAGGGCGCTCTGTGACCAGGTCAACTCACCGGAGGCACCAACCAACTCCACCGACGCGATCTGCTCCACAGCGACAGGTCCGCCCGCCTTGAGCGTCCCCACTGTGGCAGCCGCGCCGGGCCAACCGAACAGGGTTGCATAGAGGACGTTGTCCTTCTTCGTAAAGCGGACATCCTGGGAGGAATACGCAGCCTGCTCTTGCTCGCGGAAAGACTTCGGTATGCCGGTGGGCCCTTCGCCGTAGGTCGTCCAGGCGCGCGTCCCATAGATCGCCTCGCCGTTCAGCTTGAGCCATCCGCCCAGCCCGCGCAGGAGGTCTTGAACTGCCCGCGGGATCGTGCCGTCCGCCTTCGGCCCGATATTGAGCAGCAGATTGCCGTTCTTGCTCACGATGTCGACCAGATCATGGACCAAGGACGTCACCGACCTGAACTCGTCGTCCTCAATGTAGGACCAGGACTTGAAACTCACCGACGTATCGGTCTGCCAGTAGTGCTCACGGACGTCATCCAGCTTCCCACGCTCGATATCAAGGACGGCCGCATTCGCGGGGAACTTGTCCTTGTACTGCAGCACAGGCTCATAGCCATGCTCCAGAGCGTGGTTGTAGTAGTAGGCCGCCACGCGCGGGCGCCAGGGCTCAAACTCATCGCGATGCCAACCGAAGTCAAACCACAGCACATCGGGCGAGAATTTGTCGACGAGTTCCCGCGTGCGGGCGTACCAATCCAGGATGAACTCATAGCTGACCGACTCCTCCGCCTCGCGCGGCACGCCGTAGAGCTTGTGGTAGTCCGGATTGGCAGTGTCGTAGTCATCCCTGAAGGTGTAGTACCGCGCGTTATGGGCCCGGTGCGTAGAAACGCCGAACTTCAGCCCCGCCTCGCGGGTTGCCTTCTCCAGCTCGGCCACGACATCGCGACACGGCCCCATCTGCGCGGCGTTGTAGTTCGTAAATGAGCAATCGTACATGGGGAAGCCGTCGTGGTGCTCGGCCACCGGGACGACATAGGTCGCGCCGGCTTGCTGGAACAACTCGATCCAGGCCTCCGGGTCCCACTTCTCAGCTCTGAACAGCGGAATGAAGTCCTTGTAACCGAACTCCGATGGATGGCCCCAGTGCTTGCAGTGGTGTTCGAAGAAGTTGACACCTTTCCGCGACACCTCATCCATGTACATAAAGCGCGGATACCACTCATTGTTGTAGGCCGGCACGGCGTAGACACCCCAGTGAATGAATATGCCCAGCTTGCCGTCCTTGAACCACTGCGGCACCTCATATGCGCTGAGGGATCCCCAATTCGGTTCGTACTTTTCCATCTGCGTCCTCCTGGTACATGTCCTTCAGTAGATCGATTCCGACAATGACCCGTTGCACTGTCGAGCAGATCGTCGGGCTAGACAGTCTAGCCTACATGAATGTCCGCGTGTAGGCGGGGCCGTCGTGCCCGGGTATCTGGTGAGACTTGCTAGTCCGCGGCAGCATTCACATTCGTGCGCGGTGTGCGCGACCGTACGTGTGGTCTATTCCCAGGGGTGTAATATCATCTTCGCGCACTGGTGGGAGGCCGATATCTCAAAGGCGCGCTGGATCTCTCGCATAGGGAACGTGTGACTGATCAGATGCTCTACCACAGGCGATGATTGGATCACTTGCATGATCTTCGGATAGAGAGAGAGATTGTAGTGCCAGGATCCTCGAATCGTCAGCCCCTTGCGAATCATATCGGGGCTCACACGTATCTCCACAGGGTCGCTGCACTCACCGACAAAGGCCACCTCGCCCTTACGACGCGTGGCGTCAATACAGAATCGCTGCGCGGTCGGGACCCCGGAGCAATCGAGGGCTCTATCCACGCCCCTACCCTCGGTCAGCGCCATCACAGTAGCCAATGCCGACGTATCGCGCGGGTCGAGCACGACCTCCGCGCCAAGCATCTTGGCGCGCTCCACACGGTAGGGGATCGACTCCACGACGATGACGCGTGCCCCGCGGTAGGCTGCATTGGCAACGGCGCCGAGACCAACCGCACCGGCGCCGGTGATCAGAACGGTATCGAAAGCATCGACGCCCATCGCATCGAGGGGCCCAAACGACGGTCCGAAGCCACACAGAGCCAGCGAGGCCATGTCGTACGAGACCCCATCGGGGATCTTGGACAACAACCAATCCGGCTTCAGAAGGTACTGTGCGTAGGTGGCGCTGCCTTCGCGCGAGCCGGTGAAGGCCTCGAAGTCGACGGTATCCTGGCAATGGATGTAGTCCCCGGCCACACACAGATCGCATACACCGCAGGGATACTGCGGCTGCACGACCACGCGGTCCCCCACCTTGACACGCCCGGGCTGCGCCACAGCGACGACCTCACCAGCCGCCTCGTGGCCCAGGTACTCGGCGCGACGTCCGGCCACAAACATCTTGTATTCTGTGCACATCGGCACAGAGTGGACCTTGACCAGAGCCCAGTTCTCCTTGGGCTCCGGCATCGGCACGTCTACGATGCCGGCTTCACGCACTCCCAGAATGGCTGCTTTCTCCATCATCGACCTCCTTGCACGAAATGCCTATCGTGTCGCGTAGAACGGCTATCCAGCCGTCAGCGTCTCAGGTGTATCGTCACATCCGTCAACCGGGCAGCCACTTGACCTGCGGACAATGAGTTTCGTCGGCAAGATGATCTCTCTATGGTCACCAGTTGCCTCCCCCGATATCCGTGTCATCAGCAACTCGGTTGCCAATCTCCCCATCTCGTAGGCAGGCTGCGCTGCCACCGTCAAGAAGGGCTCGACAATCAGGGTTGTCGGGAGATCGTCAAAGCTGACCAACGCCACATCCTCCGGCACGCGCAGTTCAGCATCACGAAGGGCCCTGGCAGCACCGATAGCGATGAAGTTGTTGACGGCAAAGAGCGCCGTCGGGCGCAGCTCCATCTTGAGTGCCACCTGTG
>CBFCZM010000345.1:0-3487 GCA_965602565.1 uncultured Anaerolineae bacterium | reverse complement strand
ACACCTCGTTGATTCGCGTAGCGCTGAGTCTCTTGGCCATACCGCTGCTGCTCAGCATCATCGGCATGCGGCAAACGGTGATCGCGGCCCTCACGTCACCCGCCTCCCGACAGGCCATCGTGGCCATAGTTCTGCTCTATGCTGGATCTGTTCCGTACTCCATCGCGACAGGTCTGACGGCGCTGTTCTACGCGCATGAGAAGGCGGAGTATCCCGCCGCCGTCTCCAGCATCAGCACTCTCGTCAAGGTGACACTCCAGACGCTGATCTTGATCGCTGGGGCGGGTATCGTTGGCATTGCCGGGTCCTCGATCGCGATCAACCTTGTCACACTGGCCATCCTGGCTGTGCTGGCGTGGCGCCTCTTCCCGGCTGTGCGCAGATCGCGCGAGGGGGATGGCGCGGGGCGGCTCCGGCTGAGACAGCCGTCAGAGCGGGACCTGCGGCGGGAGATGGTTCGGGAGTCGTGGCCGTTGATGGCCAACCATCTCCTCTCGATGCTCTTCTACAAGATCGATGTCTTCTTGATGGAATCGATCCTCGGCAGCGAGCCCCTCGGGCTCTACAGCATCGGGTATAAGCTGCTCGATGCTGTGATGGTCATTCCATCGATGTTCACGATGGCGCTCTTCCCTGTGATCTCGCGCCAGGCCCACGATGACCGTGAAGCTCTGGTGCGCTTCTACCGGTTGGGGACCAAGATCCTGGTGCTGCTGGCGCTCCCGATCGCACTGCTGACCACAGTGGTCGGACGCGAGATGGTGCTGATCCTCGGTGGTCCGGAGTTCCTTCCCGGCGCTATGATCGCGCTGCGTCTGATGGCGTGGTCGATGCCAATCGGTTGGATCAACAGCATCACCCAGTATGTCCTGATCGCGGTTGACCAGCAGCGCTACTTGACACGCGCCTACTGCCTTGGATTCGCCTTCTCCCTCATCTCCAACCTGGTATTGATGCCGCGCTTCGGCTATCCTGCGTCGGCGATCTTGCACATCTTCTCCGAGCTGGTCCTGTTTGTGCCGTTCTTGATCGGGCTAAGACGCCAACTTGGTGCTATTGGGTGGCGCGATATCCTGGGGAAGCCCTTGATCGCGACGGCTGTCTCAGCCGCCGGTGCGGCCCTTGTCTGGCCGCTTGGCCGGGCAGTTGCGCTGGGTGTGGTGCTCCTTACGTACCTGGGCCTGGTCTGGTCGCTTGGCATTGTCACGCAGGACGAGCGGACCTTGCTCGGGCCCCTCTTTCGGCGGTCTCAGGTATAATCACGATCGGTCTAGCAGGCAGGCCGCTCAAGATGTATGAAAGCAGGTGACAGCAGATGGAGATTCCGCAACTGGAGCAAATGATCCGCTGGCTGGACGAGGAGCGGAAGCGCGACAAGTCCCTGATCGCGGCTCTTCAAGAGCGCCAAGAACAGCAATCGCACCTATTCGAGGGCCAATCGAAGGAGCTGGAGGAGCTGCGGAGGGAGCTGTTCACCCTACGGACCGATATCCGGCGCACGGATGACTATCCTAGCATGATCGAGACCACGCAGCGAGACCTTGCTGGAGGGCTTGAGTCGCTGAATGCTCAAGTAAGGCGAGAGCGGCTCGAGGCAAACCAGAACCGGCGGGCCGAGATTGAGATGCTCAATGACATGATCGCGGGTCTGGATAACCGCCTCCGGCCGTTGATGCGCCACGAAGAACAGCTGGATGCGCGGGCCGCCGGTGAGCAACGTCTAGGGAGTCAAGTCCAGGGACTATCGAATTCATTGTCTGACTTCACCAAGCGTACAGAGGATCGGCTACAATCCATTGTCTACCTTGAGGAGCAACGGCGCGCAGACACCCGTCGTGTGGGGGAGTTGGAGGGCGAGATTCCGGGATTGCGCCAGCGCACTGGGGAGCTGGTGGCACGGCTTGCCCGGCTGGAGGACAGTATTCGGAAACTCCCGGCACGTGTTGACGAGGCGATTGATGTTGTCAAGTCCTATGAACTCAGGATTGAAGAGCTGCGTGTCGCCGACTTCCAGCGTGAGCAAAAGGTCAAGAAGTACCTGGATCAGGCGGAGCAGGTGAATGAGGAAGTGCAGCGCCTTGTGGAACAGACGCAGCGCTATACACTGCTCTACAACCAGAACCGCCAAGCGCTGGATGGCTTGACCGCCTTTGAGGATCGGTTGGAAGGTCGCCAGAATGAGATCTCCGAGATGCAGCGGCTGACCGAGGAGCGGCTGCTGCGTCAGTGGGATGAGTGGCAAGCTGCCTTTGCGCGCGATTGGCAGAAACGTGTCGTTGCTGTGGAGGATCGCTGGCGGCGCCAGGATCTCAACAACCAACAGACTCTGGAACACTTCTCGCAGGCTGACGAAGAGCTGGAGCTTCATTACCTGGAGCTTGTGGCGTTGTGGGAAGAGGTGCTGGCCGATGCGGAACGGTTGGTGGGCGCCTACCAGGATATGGGGACTACCAGCCGCGCGGTGTCGGGGGATCATCTCAAGCAGCTTCGCCGCTACGGGGAGGAGAAGCACCGGCAGCTGGTGTAGCCCTCTGGGTAGAGAACCGCAACGGCCCACAAGGGATGCCCTTGTGGGCCGCTGCGCTGTCCGCTACGATGTTGCTTGCCAAACCCCCTCGATCATTGCTCGTGTGACCTTGGTCTCCAGCAAGGCTTCCGGCGGCAGTTCGAAGATGTTGTGATTCAGCATCACGAGATCGGCATGATGGCCCGGGGCCAGACATCCCAGACGGTCCTCAAGTCCGGCGGCATAGGCGGCGCCCCACGTGTAGGCACGCAGGGCCTCGGTCAGCGTCAGCCGCTGTTCGGGATACCATCCGTCCCGGCTGGGGTAGCCATCGATCTCGGACCTGCGAGTGACGGCAGCATATAGCCCGAGGAAGGGATCGAAGATCTCGATCGGGCAGTCTGAGCCAAAGGCCAGCGTTGCGCCGGCGTCCTTGAGCGAGCGCCAGGAATACGCCTGCGCACTCCGGCTTCCCCAGTAGCGATCCGCCATCCTGATGTCGTGGATTGCGTGGGTGGGCTGCATTGAGGCGACAAAGCCGCTGCGGCCCAATCGCGCCTGGTCTGCCTCGTCGATCAGCTGCACGTGCTCGATGCGGTGGCGGAGGTGTGGATTGATCGGCTTAACGGCCTCCAGGACGTCCAAGACCAGGCGATTCGTTCGATCGCCGATGGCGTGAATGGCCAGTGCGAGCCCATTGGCTGCCGCTCGCCGAGCAATGTCCATCAGCCGGTCGGGCTCCAACATGAGTAACCCGGCGTTATCAGGTTCTTCCTCGTAGGGTGAAAGCATCGCCGCCGTTCGCGCACCCAGTGCGCCGTCAGCGAAGAGTTTCAGCCCACCGAACGTGAGCTGATCATCGCCGAAGCCACTTCGCAGCCCCGCCTCAATCACAGCGGCCAGAGCTTCCAATCGGACATACTTGACGATGCGGATTCTCAGGCCTCTCCGCTTCTTCAGCGCTTGAAAAGCGCCAAATGC
>CBFCZM010000344.1:0-3498 GCA_965602565.1 uncultured Anaerolineae bacterium | reverse complement strand
CGATCGCTTTCTCGCCTTTATGAACGAGGATCGCGAAGCGCTCAACGCGGCAATTGACGCCGCTGCCGATGCAGGCTATGCTGTGGCGGCGTGGTACAGCTTCAACCGCGGCACCGTGCCGGGCGTTCTCGGCGTCAACAACGGGGCGCTGCGCGCTATCGGCAACCTGGACGGGACGCAACCGCAAGACCTGACGGTGGCGGAGCGTGCCGGGATCCAGGTCGCGGCCGACTTTGTGCGGCTGGCGCGCGACAAGCGGATCCCGGGGCTCGAATCCTGCCATCTGATGCGCGTGGGAGCGGCAGTCGGCGTGCGGGACACGCGGCGATTGGTCGGGGAATACGTCGTCACGGTCGAGGATGCACGGACCGCCCCCGATTTCCCGGATGTGGTGGCGCGAAAGTATGGTGCCATCGATGCCAACCAGCTGTTCATCGGAGAGATGGCTTCGGGTTTCGGCTATCCCTACCGCAGTATGCTGCCGAAGGCGATCGACAACCTGCTGGTGGCCGGACGCTGTGGATCCGCTACCTTCCTGGGCCACGCCGCCGGCAAGAGCATGGGCAACATGATGGAGTTGGGGCAGGCCGCCGGTACCGCCGCCGCGCTGTGTAGTGCTGCTGAGGTATCGCCTCGGGAGCTGGACGTTGTGGCGTTGCAGACACGTCTCCGGGAGATGGGCGTCCACCTGTAGGGGTATTATGGATCGAGTGTCCTTGGCCTGGATCTAGTGGAAGGAGATCCCATGCATCCGTTCAACGAGCTGTCCGTGCCTGTTGGCAAGATTGGAATCCATTGGTTTGGTCAGAATTCCTTTGCGCTGAAGGATCCTGAGGGGACGGTGCTGCTGGTCGATCCCTTCTTCCCTCACAATCGTCCGGCAGAGAAGTACATCTATGCGCAGCCGCCAGTCGATGAGGCGGATCTGAAAACGGACCTCGTCTTGCTCACGCACGACCACTACGATCACACGTGCGTCGAGTCGCTCATACGAATCCGCGCGACGTATCCCGAGGCCCGTTTCATCGGGCCGGTGGAGAGCATCAAGCGCATGGCAGATGCCGGATTCCCCGGGGACGTCCTGATGACGGCGACTGCCGGTTCATCGATCCCGCTGGGTTCGATCACCGTGCACGCCACGTGGTCGAAGCCGCCTGAGGGCGTACCAGAGGACGGTATTCGCCCTCCGAGTGTACAGCACCTGGGGTTCGTCACTGAGATCGGCGGCATCCGCGTCTATGTTACGGGGGATCTGATCAACACGTTCGCCGATCACGATGAGTTGATGGTGCCGGTGGCCGCGCTCAAGCCGGAGATCGGGTTGCTGACGATGCACCCAACCGAGGGCGAGTTCCCGTACTTCGATGGTGCGGTCAAACTTGCGGTGGGGCTTGGTCTCAAGGCCGCGGTGCCGGCGCATTACGCATGTTTTGTCAAGCGTACCTACGATCCCTGCGAGTGGGCAAAGCTGCTGCCGGAGGACGGCCTGGAGGCGATCATCGTCCCCTACGACGGGTCGGTGCTCTATCCGGCGGAGTAGTGACCGCTCCAATTCCAAAGCGCCCGGCTATGCACAGCCGGGCGCCCTGGTAATGACTGCCTGCGTCCCGCGCACTCGATCTCTCTGCTTTGGTGTTTGAGCGTCTACTCGTTCCCTGGCAACAGGAAGTATCCGAACCCCAGTGCCAGGACAAGGTAGATGATAACCGTTACCCAACCCAGGGCGTTTACCGATCCTGCAAGCTGTCCTTGCAGGGTGATGACGAATCCAATGAGGTCGCCGACCAAGATGGCCAGCGCAAATGCTCGTCGGGTAGCAGCCTCATCCGTGTTCCTGACCAACCACAGCAGCAGGCTCAGCAAGATAAACGCTTGCCCGAGGAGCCGTGTCATATAGACACCGCCCTCGCCCAGATTGACGTCGTAGAGGTTCATCACGAAACTGGGCAAGATCACAAAACCGAGGCCAAATACGATACAGACGATGGCCTTGACGGTCATCCACGTCTTGAGTTTCAACGTACCCTCCCTTCAGCTGAATATCGGGTCGAAGGCAGTCGCGGACCGAAGATGGTCGAGGGAAGAGGCCTTGTGCATATTGATGAGCGACGACGATGTCTGGAGTATCTCCATTATACATCCATTTGTCCCCGGAGGGTACAGAGCAGAAGCTGCCCCAGGGCGATCACATCTTGCCAGACTCCCGAGCAGAGCTTGTCATCCCGAACGGGCCGTGCAGACGCGACACTACGCAGAGCGATACAGTGAGGGTTCTTGTGACACGTTGGCGATAGCCTCAGCAGCACAAGATCCCTCACCGGCCCGAACTCGCGTTCAGCGTGAGTGCCATACGCGTTCGGGATGACAGCACTCTGTGAGGGACTGAGATGCGATTGCCCTGGAGGCTGCCCAGCCATGCTGGATCCGTGACCTGAGACGGAATCGCGCCACGCCCCCGCTTTCTGTCGACGCTTGGTGCGCCCTACGGTTCTGGTTCCCCTGTCAGCGGGGCGTCCGAAAGCGGGACCCCCGTCAGCGGGGCAATGTCATTGAGCGTCAGCTGCCCGAACGGCGTGCCAGGTGCAACCCCGTGGACGCGCACCAGCGTCCCGACGTCGGTCCAGTGGTAGAGGGCCTCGGCGTCCTCGATATCGAGGATGATGCAACCGTAGGACGCAGGATATCCCAGGACGCCTCTAGAGAGGCGTGTACCGTAGGATGTGATCGGCAGCTCGTGGAACCCGTTGAAGAAGTCCTCACCTTCCTCATAGAATCCCATGAAGTAGGGCATATCAAGGCTCCAGCGCCGGGCATGGGCATCTTCTTCCTTGAACAGAATCTGGAATTGTCCGGCCAGTGTCGGCGTCGTCGAGATCCCGGTGGAAATCGCGAGTTCGAAGACCACGGTGTCGTCCTCATACGCGATGGCGGACTGTGTGGGGAGGTCGACCTCAATTCGTTTCCCGGGCACGAGGGGGAGGGGGAAGAGCACGTCGATGGAGGGGATAGTCAAGATTTGCCCTACATTGATGACTCCCGGGTCCACATCGGGATTGGCCTGTTCCAGCCGCCACTGCGGGAACCCGTGAAGGTAGGCGATATCGTAGAAAACGTCACCGGGTTGGACGATATAGGCGAACGCCGGATGGCGGATGCGCGCCTCTGCGCGATGTCCGCCGGCGCGCAGCGCTACCGCAATCCTCGCCGTCGTCGTGTCCACATCCAGAACGCGCTCTTCGCCCACCAAAGGAGCCACGACTGCGACCCATTGGCGGATTGCCAGGGGACTGACGTTGAGGTGGAACTGGTCGTTGCGCGTCACGATGCGCAGCCAGGTCATGACTTCCACCGGTGATGCTGCGAACTCAGCGACGTAGCCGCCTTGCCCTGGATCGCCGGTCAAGGGGTCGTGTGCCTGCACGACGAAGGGCTCTGTTGCCGCCGCCAGGGCGTCTGTGTAGGCAGGTTCCACGGTGGTGATGCGGGGGGGGATGGAAT
>CBFCZM010000343.1:0-3525 GCA_965602565.1 uncultured Anaerolineae bacterium | reverse complement strand
ATGCCCGATCCGCCCGCGCCGCGTCTCACAGACAGCGGCCTCGGACTGGGACCCTACTGCCGGCTGCCTTCTACCTGATTCTGATGCGCTCACTTACTAGGAGAGTGTATGTCCGAGCTTCGTGTTGAGACGCTGGTGATGCCGGCAGCCGAGGTCGGCCCTGAGAACCCACTTCCGCCCCTGAGATCAGCGGGTGATATTCACGCTGTCGATCAGGCCATCTCCGGTATCCCGGAGGAGATGCTGCGCAACATGGCCTATGGCCGCGTGACCAGCCTTCTGCCCTACACTATGCAGGATCGGTATACGCGGCAGCGTGCCCCGCGTGAATTCCGCGTAGCGATTCTGGAGAATGAAATCCTGCGGGCGACGTTCCTGTTGGAGGTCGGGGGGCGCCTTTGGTCCCTGTATCACAAACCTTCTGGGCGGGAATTGCTGGAAGTGAATCCTGTGTTCCAGCCGGCGAACCTGGCGCTACGCAATGCCTGGTTCAGCGGCGGAGTAGAGTGGAACATCGGTACGACAGGACATTCACCCTTTACGTGTTCTCCTCTCTTTGCCGCACGCGCAGAGACGCCTGAGGGTATGCCCATCTTGCGGCTGTACGAGTGGGAACGGATCAGGCAAGTGCCCTTCCAGATCGATGCGTATCTGCCGGATGGCTCGCCGGTGCTCTTCGTCAGCGTGCGCATCACCAATCCGCACCAGGAAGCTGTGCCGATGTACTGGTGGTCCAACATCGCGGTGCCGGAGACACCGCGGACGCGTGTTATCACACCGTCCTCAACCGCATACAGCTTCGGCTACGGTGGAGCGCGTTTGGCAAAGGTTCCTGTCCCCATACTCGACCGGGTAGATGTCTCCTATCCGACGAACATCCGGCGGGCTGCGGATTTCTTCTTCCACATTCCCGACGGTATACGTCCCTGGATTACGGCCTTGGACGAGGAGGGGCGTGGTCTGGTTCAGGTCTCGACCGCACGCCTCAAGGGGCGCAAGTTGTTCCTATGGGGTACGGGCGAGGGCGGCAGGCGGTGGCAGACGTTCCTCTCGGAACCTGGGCATGCCTACATCGAGATTCAGGCCGGCCTGGCCCGCACGCAGCTGGAGCATCTACCGATGCCGGCTCAGAGTGAATGGACCTGGGTTGAGGCCTATGGTCTGATGGAAGCTGATCCCGCGATCATCCATGGTTCGGACTGGCAGCGTGCGAGCGATAGTATCGCGCATCGCGTGGAGGCGCTGACACCGGACGTGGTGCTCCAACAGGAATTGGCCCGCTGTTTGCCGCGCTTCGACCGGCCCCCGGTTGCGATGATACAGCGCGGTTCGGGATGGGGGGCATTGGAGCTGCTTGCCCGGCAGTGTGAGGGTCGCCCCGCGTTTTGTTCACAGGGTCTTGTTTTCGATCAGGCCTCGCTCGGCGACGCACAGCAGCCGTGGGTGTCGCTCCTGGAGACAGGACTGATGCCGGCCGCGGATCCCCTTGATGAGGTCGTCGGCTATATTGTTGCTCCTATGTGGCGTGAGCGGCTGGCTCAGGCCGGCCAGAGGGGCGCAGACAACTGGCTGCATTGGCTGCATCTGGGCGTGATGCGTTATCACGCCGGTGACCGGCCAGGGGCGCGGGATGCCTGGAACTGGTCGATGGCTCAGACGGGCAACCCCTGGGCTGCACGGAACCTGGCGGTGTTGGCCAGTGAGGAGGGATTGGCGGATGAAGCTGTGGCCCACTACACCGCAGCGCTGGCGCTGGTTCCCGGCCATCTGCCGCTGGTGATCGAATCGGGTCGCCAGTTACTCTCACTCGGTCGTGCGGAAGACTGGCTGGCCGTGGCGGACGCGCTGCCGCGCCGCGCTCGTCGGGTGGGACGGGTGCGCCTCCTGGAGGGTCTGGCGGCGCTTGAGATCGGTGATCTCGACCGAGTGGCCCTACTGTTTGATGGCGCCCTGGTTGTGGATGATCTGCGGGAAGGAGAGCGTTCGCTTTCAGGGCTCTGGTTCGAGTATCACACCCGGCGGATTGGCCGGGACGAGGGGTTGCCGATTGACGATGGGCTGCGGGCTCGGGTGCGCCAGGACTATCCCGTACCCGCATTCCTGGACTTCCGGATGTCGGGAGAGGAATAGTAAGGCGCCGTCGTGTCCGCTCTGAGGCCACGGGTTGCGACGTCTAGTCGACTGTTGCGTGCCGCGCCCCGAAGTCGATGGCGATAAGGTACACTTGCGCCGCCTGGGTGGCGGTCGCCTCAGTGGTTGCCTGTATCAGCAGACCGTTGGTGGTCTCCTGGATCCCCAGAGTGGCATCTGCGGCAGGCTCCCACGGCCATCCGGCGGCAGAGATCCACAGGCTATAGTTGCACCACGTTGCCCCAATCCGGCCTATGGGCAGTGCGTACCCCTCGGGTATGCTCAATCCACTGCACGTCGCGGGCTGTTCATCAGGTGGCACGCCGTCCGCGCTGGCGTAGGAGGCGACGGTTGCCTCGTAGGTGTTGGTGTCCTTGCCGTCAAGCACGTAGATCTTGTCAGTATCGTCCCTCAGAATCATGAAGCTTCGGAAGCGGAGGTGCGGGCCGTCCTGCGCCACATTCTGCCGGAACACCTGGACCTGTCCTGGTACTGTTTTGGTTGGGCCGGTGGCACAGAGAACCTGGATACCCAATGCAGTCGCCTGATTAATGAGAGAGTGGAATCGGTCATCGGGGGCGCCGCAGGTGGACGGTGTGTCGCTCGTCGACGTGATCGTCGTGGCCGCGCTCACCGTGGGTTGCGGGGGAGGTGCTGGCGCACCCTCTTCCACGATGATCGCCACGAAGGGAACCGCACCGAAGAGCTGACCGTCCGGGGTGCACAAGCGCCAGGAGTACTCATATTGTCCGCTCCCCGCCGGCGCCGTCAGTTCAACGGATACGGTGATGTCTCGCTCTGGGGCGACCCGTGAGACCGGGATTCGCTGGGGGCCGGGAAGTGCTGGGTCGCCGGCGATGCGCACGAGTTCAGTGCCGTCCGGCCAGCTGCAATCGCCGGTGTTGCGCAGCTGCCACGTCTTCTTGAACTTGGTGCTGGGGGGGAGGCGTTTCACATCGGCCTGGCCGATGTCTCCGATGAAGGCTGCATCAATGGTATCCGTTGCGTGATCGCACACCCTGTACGCCAGTGTCGGAAGCACAACCGGTTCCGGCGTAGGTGACGGCTCGGCCGTAGCAATCATCTGTGTTTGCTGGGCCGGCACCAGGGTCGGGGTGTCGGGGGGGGATGCCCTGTGCTGAAGCTGGCTCGGCTAGGGGGACAAGTGTCGCCGTCGATAGCAGTTGCGTCTGCGACGTCGGGGCCCCAGCAGGTGCACAGGCAGTCACGAACGACAGCAGCGCCAGCAGCCATTTCACGCCGCAGCGTCCAGGGCGACCTCGTCTCGATTGCATATGGGCAGTGTCCTGTCAACGACATAATGATGCCTCAGGGACCGATACTGCCCAGTATACTTAGAATGCGGAACTTGTCCAAAACGTGCTGGCTTTGGAT
>CBFCZM010000342.1:0-3539 GCA_965602565.1 uncultured Anaerolineae bacterium | reverse complement strand
GATTGCCCGATCGTGTGTGACGACGGCTCCATCTACTGGAAGGGCATCCAGGGAGCTGAAGATTTTGCTCACCCCGTGATTCGCGTGAACCACGGGACGTCTGAGGAGCCCGGGATGGTGACACTCACCCGGTACATCAGCGATCATCTCAGACTGCAGGCCGAACACTACCCCCACGGCAGCACCTTTAGGCCGGTGGGAGGCGAAACAGACTCCGAGCACCTCGGCACACTCCGCTAACGTAGGAAAGCCGACCCAAGACAGCTGGGCGCAAAGCCATGAAATCACGGTACCATACCGAACTGACAAGACTGACATTGCAGGCTCACTTCAGCCCTGACGCGCTTGAAGAGATTATCGCGGCGAACCTGGCTCAGGACGCTCTGCAGAACCAACTGGGATCCAAAGCCCACTTCCACTTTGACAACAACAAGATTCCGGAGTCGCTCGCCTACGTGGAGAGTCTGCACGGGCAGATCGCCGTGTTGGCGGCTCAAAGCGACCACGGGAAGCTGCAACGGGCAGCGCTGGGCCGGCTCTGCCACGCCGTGCAGGACTTCTACGCGCACTCAAACTACGTGGATCTCTGGCTGGCCAACCACGATCATCCGGTGCCACCGGCATACGCCATCGATGGCTTGATCCCCGAGCTGCTGAATCACCCGGATCTTCGGACGGGCACGTTCGTGCTGCTGCGTGACATCATCTACTACGTGCCCCTCATCGGTGCGCTGTGGCGCAGGATCTATGTACCACCCGGTTCGCACGAAGCCATGAACCTCGATTCGCCAGACCGTGGTTGGAAGTTCTCATACGCAATTGTCGCCGCACGCCGGCGCACTCTGCACGAGTACTGGCGTGCCGTACAAGCAGTCCAGGATGCGGGAGGAGACTCCGGGCTTCGCGAGTTCAGAGGTCCAATGGATTGAGGGTCCAGGCGTCACACAGTTAGTACCCAGCACAAGGAGGTCCGTATGTGGAGCCGTTGTCGTTTAATACTGATGGTCGCCATCGTCACGCTGTTGTTAGCCACACCAAGCGCTGCCGCCCCGATCACTCCCACCAACCCCTTCCCCATCGCCGAGGTCTCCGGCAACGCGGAGTATGCCCGCGCGATCGCCTATGACCCCGGCCGCAGCCAGTATCTGGTGGTCAATGAGAATGCAGGCGCACTCAATGCCCGATGTCTGGATACGTACGGTCAGCAGATCGCTGTCTACGTCCTCGGCAACATCAACGGCGAAGGTGCGGATGCGGTCTACGACCCGTCACGCGATCTCTATCTCGTGGTGTGGGGCAATAGCGGCAACATCTACGGGAACTATGTCTCCGGGGATTGCTGCCAGCAGCTGGGCTGTAATGGCGCGCCATTCACCGTGTCAGGGGATCGACCCGGATATGAAGCCAACCCGGCGATCGCGTACAACAACAACACCAATCACGAGTATGCCGTCGTCGTTTGGACCGACGACGCCAATACATCGAATCACTGGGCTGTCTATGGTCGCAGACTTGACGGCACAACGCTGGCGCCCAACAGCTTCGCGATCAAGGACGATGCTACAGCATTCCACTACGATCCGGATATCGCCTATAACCTCAATCACAACGAATTCCTGGTCGTCTTTACCCGCGACACAGCAAAAGGCATGAACTTCAGCGCCTTGAATGTCCACGGGCGCCGGATCTATAACAACCCCGTTATCGGACTGCTGGACGAGGAGACAATCGACGCATCCGGTGAAGCACAGGACCAGCCCTCGGTCGCTGCTTACCGTCTGAACACGACCACGCCCTACATCGTAGTATTCCGCGACCACTGGAATGATACGGCCGGCGACGTGCGAGGCTACACACTCTTTGTTGACGGCCAGCCGGAATCGCTGCTCAACATCTCGACAGAGCCGAACATCCCTGAGTCAGGCGTGCACATTGCCAGCAGCGAGGCTGCAGGTGGCTACGCAGTGACATGGGTCCGCTCTAGCGGCGCGCAAGACGATCTGCATTGGCGCAAGATCACGCCGGGAGGAGTGCTTGGTCCGCAGCTCGACGTCTATGCGGGTCCGGGCAATCACCGGGAGCCGGCGATTGTCAATGACCCACCTGTGCCGCTGGTCATCTGGACGCAGTCGATCTCCGGCGAGTACGATGTCTATGGTCGGTTTCTGTTCACCCGCATCTACATCCCGTTGGTGCTGCGGGCCGGCAACTAGACAACGTCAGAACCGGACGTGATCAACGGCAGACTGCCTGTGCCGACCGGGCCGGGGCTGAGTATCACAGTCGTGGGAGAAGCGGGGCGCGTCGTTGAGGCGGCGGGAGGAGACTCCGCGCTTCGCGAGTTCAGAGGAATAGTGTAGCAGGAGGGGAGGCGTCATGATGAAGTGCCCAACGTGTGGAGCCGAGCTCGGCGAGGGTGTGTCTCTCTGCAGTCACTGCGGGGCCAACCTGGGACCCCAGGGGGCTGCATCACAGCCGCTGTGGAAGAGACGTGTGCAGGAACTCAAGTGGATCATTGTCGCGTATATCATCCTGTCCCTGGCGTGTATGTCGTGTGCCTGCCTGGTGGGCTACCGGACACAGTGGATTCTGTGGAAGTTGGGGCTGCGATAGGCAGAGAGGAGGAGTCCAATGGCTGACTTTCTCGATAGTATGAAGCCTGCAGTGTATGATCGGCTGACGCGGCGTCAGAGATCTTGGATCATTGTCGGACTGGTCACAGCACTGGCATTCCAGACCGGGTTCTGCTACGTGTCCGGCCTGATCCTGCACGAGCTGGGGCACCGGTTCTAGGCAGCTACCACAAACGGACTGTGCATGCAAGGACGACCCACCCTGAGCGGGGCGTTCCTGCGTATCTGTGTCACTCATACCCCGGCGCGAGCGTCCCAGGGAAGATCTGCCATGCCGACCCGGTCTTGGCCACCAGGCTCGGGAGCATTGCCCGGCTGCCAACGGCAGCTCACAGAGTCTCCCAGATAGCCACCATCTCGCGCATCGCTGCGGCGACGTCCTCCAGCATAGCCATCACCGGCAGGCCGTAGGGGCAGCGCGCCTCGCAGGCCCCACAGCGCGTGCAGGACTCGATCTGCGCGATGACCTGCCGGTGGTGAGGCAGCTCGTGCTCCAAGGTAGTGCGCGACCAGGGATAGGCCCGGAAGAATTCCGCCCCTCGGTCACGATAGAAGCTGTACACCGTGTCGGACCCGATGGCCCACGAGATGGGGATCCCCTGCGGACACGGCATGCAGTCCGCGCAGAGACGGCAGCGGGTGTGCGCCAATTCCTCTTCCCACTCTCTGATCTGCGCCTCATCCTCCGGGGTCAGGCGATAGTCGCCGTGACCGACCAATGTGTTCTCTTCGACTTCCGCCAGTGATTTGACTCCAGGTACAACCGTGGCGATGGGCTGGTTGAGCAGCCACTTGAGGGACAGAGCCGCGGGAAGCACACCGGTCGCCACCGATTTCATCACGGTGACACCCACGCCCTTCTTGTGGCACAAGAGGGATAAAGCGCCCTGGTCGACGCTCAGTGGC
>CBFCZM010000341.1:0-3554 GCA_965602565.1 uncultured Anaerolineae bacterium | reverse complement strand
AGTAAACCAGCTGGGAGGACGGGATTCGAACCCGCATCGCGCTCGTCAGCGCCGTCATCGCCATCAGCATTGCGCTCGACCAAGCCACAAAAACCATCGCGCAGACCTACCTTACCCCACAGACCATTCACTTGCTCGGGGACACTGTTCGCCTGAGGCTCTCCGAGAACACCGGCGCATTCCTCAGCCTCGGTGCAAGTCTCAATCCCACGCTGCGCTTCTGGATCTTCACCGTCGCGGCAGCAGCCATGCTAGTCGGTGTCACCGCCGACGACATCCCCCGTGACGGCATCATCGCCATGGCCTTCGTCGCTGGTGGCGGCATCAGCAACCTGATCGACCGCACCACCCGCGGCGGCAGCGTCGTGGACTTCCTCAACTTCGGGATCGGCAGCCTCCGCACAGGCATTCTCAACGTCGCCGACATCGCGATCTTCTTTGGCTCGCTCTATGTGATGGGAGTTGGGTTCCGTGTCAAGAGAGAGGATTCGGAAGATCAAGCTGCGTCCTGATACGTGAGTCTCGTTCGCCGGCGTCTGCCGGACCACGATAAGGCAGACGCCGGACAGAACCTGCGCCTACGCAGCCCCCACGTCTGTGCCCAGATCAGCGCCCTGAGATACAAGAAGCTGCTGCAGCGATGCAACGTCGACGGCGCGAGGTGCGACACCAGCCTTTGCCGCCAGGGCCGCAGCAGTCCCAGCCGCTTGACCGAACGCCATGCAGGTGGGTGAGACGCGAGTGGCGCCGTGGGCTTCCGCGGTTGTGGAGATACATCGCCCCGCGGCCAGCAGCCCATCGAGCTTCTCCGGCACTAAAGCCCGATACGGAATCCCAGACGTCACGCCCTTGCTCAGGAAGTCATCCTGCAAAGCCTCATCATCCGGACCGGTGGCCCCAGTCACAGAGTGGATGTCGATGGGATAGGCGCTGCGAGCGATCACATCGGGCCAGCTCCGCCCCGATGTCACATCCTCAGCCGTCATCTGCACCTCACCCACGATACGCCGTGACTCACGAATACCGACGCGCGCGCCAACGGTCTCAATACGAGCACTCCCAAAACCCGGGATTCTACGCCGCAGGAAGGCCATGATCAGCGCAACCTGCTCGCGCCCCTGCAGTTCCGCTCCGGTCAGTGAGGCAGAGTCCACCGGATTGACCCCGGTGATCCGACTCATGTTGACGATCACCTCATCCGGCCGGTGTGTATTGAAGAAGAGCACGTGCTCGCGCTGCAGATTCCCCAACTCACCCGCCACGATGGCCTTCTGGAGTACCTCACCAAAACCAGCTACCGCCACCAAGGGCTCGTGCTCGTACGCATCCACGCCCTGTCGGCTCAACCGCAGGACCTCGGGATGGTCGACCACATAGGCAGTGAAGGCTTCCTTGTCCCACCCGCCAACTTTGAACATCAGTGAGACCGGCTGTACAAGCCCATCCGCCGGTCGCCCGATTTCACACAGCGCGCCCGCCTTGAACGCCACATCGGCATCACCCGTTGCATCGACCACCACCCTGGCTGCAGGGGTTACCTGTTCTCCACGGCACTGCACCACCACACCGGTGAGGGTATCCTCGGAGATCACAGTATCCACCACCGTGCCGTGGAACAGGATCTCCGCGCCGGACTCCAGCACCATCCGTTGGCACACCAGTCTGAGCGCCTCCGCGTGGAAGGGCGTGACCGTCGCCACATAGCCGGTCGTGTCAAGGACATGCCCCGGTGACGCCCTCATCGCCACCAGCCTATCGACCACCTCCTGAGCCAGCCCCCTCACGACTTGCTCCGTAGCAGAGTGGAACGTCATCATCGGGCCCACCAAGCACATCGTCATCGTGCCGCCCAGGCAACCATCCTTTTCGATCAGCAACGTCTTGGCCCCGTTGCGTGCCGCCGCAGCAGCAGCCGTGACACCCGATACACCGCCGCCTACCACGATCACATCCCAGGATTGGTCCAACATATGGTCCTCCTTGGCTACTCCGCACACAATCCACCGCGATCCACACAGAGCATACGCCCAACCTGCCCAACACGCTAGTCACGCTCCTCGCCACAAACATCGACACCCAGGGAGCGCTGAAGCCTATGGCCCATCCCGGTCATCCAGTGCGAGGTCCACACTCCCCAGGACTGGCGCATCTACTCGAAGCATCGAACTCGGCCAGAACCCCATCCGCTGCTGGCATCTCCTCACGTCTGTGGTAGAGTGTGTGGGTGAGCACCGATACACATAGCTGCTCAGCGGCGACAGCACCGCCAGGATCCAAACCAGACTTCCCAACTGAAGGAGCGACTATCTGATGTTCAACCTGAGAGGCGACCTCATCTACACCGGCAACGGCGTCGTGGAGAACGGCGTCGTCTCCATCGACGGCAGCGCTATCGCCGGCGTCGGCACGGCAGCCGACGGCGAAGTAGCGGGCAGCTACCCCGTCATCACCCCGGCCATCATTGACGCGCACTGCCATATTGGCCTGATCCGCGGCGGGGAGCCGTCGGACGAGGCCGAGGGGAACGAACGTATGGGCGCGCTGTTAGCCCATGCGGACGTCCTCGACTCGATCCAGATGGACGATGCCGGCTTCGAGGACTCCATCGAGTCCGGCGTCCTCTATTCCTGCGTCCTACCCGGCAGCGGCAACATCATCGGCGGCAACTCCGCCGTGATCCGCAACTACGGATTGGACACAAACGCGGCTTTCATCCGCCGCTCCGGCATCAAGGCCGCCTTCGGCTACAACCCCATGCACGTGCGCGAGTGGAAGGGACAGCGCCCCTACACCCGCATGGGCGCCCTGGCAATGCTTCGGGCGAAGCTCCACGAGGTCCAGGCCAAAGTGGACAAGGAGGCTGCCGCTGAAGCGGACCCCGAGAGGAAGAACGACGTAACCTACACCGCTGAAGAAGCCGTGATGAAGGCCATTCTCAGTGGCGAGGAGCGCATGCGCATCCACGTCCACAAAGCCGACGACATCGCCGCCATTATCCGCTTCGTTGAGGAGTGGGGACTGAAAGTGGTCGTCGAGCACACGATGGACATACATCAGCCCGGCGTTTACGAGCAGCTCAGAGAGCACGGCATCCCCGTGATCTACGGCCCGATGGACTGCCTGGCCTACAAAGTAGAGCTCAAGCACGAGGGCTGGAAGAACGTCAAGTACCTCATCGAGTCAGGCGTTGAGTTCGGCCTGATGACCGACCACCCGGTGATTATGCAGAAGATGCTACTCTTCGAGCTACGCCATTTCATCCGTATGGGATTGACCACGGAGCAGGCACTGGACGTTATCACCAAGAAGAACGCCGAGCTGATCGGCATCGGCGACGTTCTTGGGACGCTCGAGGAAGGCAAGTGGGCCTCCGTGATCTGCTGGAACGGCGACCCCTTCGCGCTGGACAGCTACCCCGTCGCGATCTACGCCGAGGGCGAGCTCATCTACGAAGCGTAGGCCTACGCTTCGTGGGCCGTCACTACACGATCCTGAAGAGGGTACAGACCACCGGTTGTGGTCTGTACCCTCGTCTTGACATCGTGGTATCGTCC
>CBFCZM010000340.1:0-3560 GCA_965602565.1 uncultured Anaerolineae bacterium | reverse complement strand
CCGGTCTCCCTCCGCGAGGATGCTGACTTCGCCTTCGACCTGAATGCCTTCGACACCAGCTTGAGCGACCGCACGCGGATGATTGTGATCAACTCGCCCAGCAACCCCACGGGCGGGGTGTTATCGATGCGCATGCTGGAGCACATCGCTGAGGCTGCGCTGCGCCACGACGCCTGGGTGCTGTCTGACGAGATCTACAGCCGTCTCGTCTTTGACGGCGCGAAGGCGCCCAGTATCGCGGAGCTACCCGGGATGCGCGAGCGCACCATCATCTGCGACGGATTCTCCAAGACCTACGCCATGACCGGCTGGCGCCTGGGATACAGCATCGTGCCGCGGCCCCTGGCGGAACAGCTGGGGCTGCTGCTCACGCACAGCGTCACATGCAGCGCCACCTTCACCCAATACGCAGCACTGGAGGCCATTACCGGGCCACAAGATCGGGTAGCCGAGGTCCTGACCGAATACCAGCGCCGGCGCGACGTGATGGTTGCGGGGCTCAATGCCATCCCCGGCGTCCAGTGCCGGATGCCCCTGGGCGCCATCTACGCCTTCCCCAACGTGAAGTCCTTCGGCAGAACAGCGGACTGGATCGCCAACTACCTGCTGGAGGAGGCCGGCGTGGCGCTCCTGCCCGGCACCGCCTTCGGCAAGGGCGGCGAAGGCTACCTGCGCCTGTGTTTCGCCAGCTCAATGGAGGACATAAACCGCGGGCTGGACCGCATCGCCGCCGCTCTGGCCAAACTGAGATAGACAATCTACTAGATCAGGCCAGTCTCCTCATGTCTGATCGGGCCGGTCTCAGCCCCGACCGCATCGGGCTCCCCTGCCCGTCTCTGGGTGAGAGGACGTGACGATAGCGGCAGAGAAGCACCAATGAATTGCCCTGCGTAGCGACGATTTGGGGGACGCTTCAGTTTGGGGGCAGTAGCCAGACGGAAACCGGCACAATCATGACCCGGTGTCCAGGAGTGTCAGGTTGGGCAGCCGCCGATCGAGGCAACCGTTTCGTACAGACGTGGCGGTGCCACGTCTTCTTTGCGTTGCACCCTTCCTGCAGACGATCCTGCGAACCTCAGGGTCCGCGTCTTCTTCGGCTTGCACCTTCTCGTACCGACGATCCGGTGGATCGTCTTCTTCGGGTTGCGCCCTTGTTAACCAGAGCTTCTGTCTCAGCAACTCGCACCCGAACTAGAACGCACCCCTCTTGGGCGAGTCGCCTTGCACATTCCAGGATTCCTGCTACAATGCTGCCCACGTTGGGGTGAGTAGCTCAGTTGGTTAGAGCGCACGGTTCACATCCGTGAGGTCCCGAGTTCGAGTCTCGGCTCGCCCACCAGACGCCACACGGCATCCACCGTGTGGCGTTTCTCTATGCCCCAGCACTCTGCGCTGCTCGCTGCGGATATACCCGGTACGGCACACCCATCAGCGTCTCCGGTGCCTTGCTAGCTCCCAGAATAGAATCGGGGCGAGACCCTACAGAGCGGCCTTCCGCAACACATAGCTGACGTAATTCGTGGCCCCGCTCGTGAAATCGTCGTAGATTCGAGAACCTGGGGCTCCGGCGAACTCCGCCATCACCCCGCGCAGCCAGCGCGGTGCCGCCCCCCGTATCTGCCCTAGCTTCCGCTCATTGTCCATCTCAATCGCAGCGACAACATTGGGTGTGATGTCCTGTCTCACGAGGGTCCGTAGCCCAGACTCGTCAAACTGCCTGTCCAGCAGTTGGAGATCCTTGTTCCGCCTGAAGTCGGCAAAGAGAAAATGCCCTCCAGGGCGCAGTACGCGCACGACCTCCGCCAGGAAACGAGACATTGAGCCATAGCAGTGCGACGATTCGACGTTGACCAACGCGTCGAAGCTCACATCGTCGAAGGGGAGGTCTTCCGCGTCACCGTGAACGAACCGCAAGCCCGGCAGATCATACGCCTGCCGGCACAAGGAGACCGCGTGTTCCGAATAGTCCAGCCCCACCACCTGTGCCGCTCCCAGGTAGCGATTCACGAAGTATGAGCCACCGCCTCGACCACTGCCGACCTCTAGCGCCTCCATACCCTGGAGATAGACGGCGCCGGCGACATGATCATACAGCTGAATACAGTACCGGTCGGCCTCGTCAACAGCATCCAAGACTAGAGAATCGCAATCGGATGCCAGAGAGGCGAAGCCGTAATTCATGAACCGCCACTCGCGGTGCGGGATGAGGCGCGCCGTCACCTGATACATTATCCGCCGCGACAACTTCCTGAAGCCCGGTGAAACCCGACAAGCCTTGGCATAGTACGTGGAGAGCCATGCGTATCCCCGCCGACTGCCAGATCTCTGCAACTTCACCATGGTCACACTCCACTCGACTACACTTCTGGCAGGCACGAAAGCAGTCCGGGAGACGTCTGTGAAAGCACGTCTCCCCGGTGAGCGCGATGTCGCCCCGGCCGCCGGGTCTTCCGCGCCTAGTACAGCGTCTCGTCCCCCGCTGCCTGGAGGCGATCCACAATCGCCTTCACGTCCTGTTCGCGGCCACGCCGGCAGATCAGTACGGCATCCGGCGTGTCGACAATTATCAGGTTGTCGACACCAATCGTGGCGATCAACCGCTTGCCACCATAGACCAGGGTATTGGCAGTATCAATGCTCTCGTGCCGGCCCAACAGGATGTTCCCAGCCTCGTCAGATTGGCGCACATCGAAGACACTTGCCCAGCTGCCCACATCGGACCAGCCGATCTCGACGGGAAGCACGACAACATCCTCTGCCCCCTCCATGATGCCGAAGTCGATCGACTCTTTCTCAACGGTGGGCCACACGCGTGCCAGGACAGTCTCGTAATCCGGTGTGCCGAGAGCCGCGGAAATCTCCATGAGCTGCTGGTACAACGTCGGCATCTGCCGCTCGAACTCCTGGAGGATCCGGTCGGCGCGCCAGATGAACATACCACCATTCCACACATAGTCTCCGCTCTTCAGCATCGCCTCAGCCGTTTCAGCGTCGGGCTTCTCGGCGAAAGCCGCTACCTCGTAGGCCGTCAGCCCATCGACAAGGCGGCCTCGGCTTCCCTGCTTGATATAGCCGAACCCCGTGGACGCGAATAGCGGCTTCATACCCAGCGTGACCAGGTGTCTGTCCTGCGCCAACTTCCGAGCTGCCGCGAGTGTCGTGCGGAAAGCTGCTGTATCGGCGATATAGTGGTCGGCGGTCAGGACAGCCATCACAGCATCCGGGTCCGACTGCAGGAGATGTATCGCAGCAAGCGCTATGGCAGGCGCTGTGCCCCGTCCCTCCGGTTCCACGATGTAGTTCGCACCCGGCAGAGATGGCACCTGCGCGGACAGCGCATCGACCAGATCAGCTCGAGCGACCACGTAGATCTGCTCGGGGCCCATCAGGGGAGCCATGCGGTACACGGAGTGCTCGAACATCGTATCGTCCCCCGCCAGCTTCAGAAGCTGCTTGGGGTGGGCGCGCCGGCTGACCGGCCATAGCCGTGAGCCGGTCCCGCCGGCCATGATCACTGCATGATACATAGGTGCCTCCGCGTTCTCTACAATGAACTCGGG
>CBFCZM010000339.1:0-3565 GCA_965602565.1 uncultured Anaerolineae bacterium | reverse complement strand
CGGTCTGGGGGCCCTCAGACTGCGAAAAGATGCTTGGCTGATCCCACATCGGCGCTCAGGAAACCAGCGGCTGGGACACGACAAGCTGAAGTCCGCAGCTCATTGACAGCCGAATCACCGCCGTCGACGGCGAGGTCGCCACCAGACAGATTCCTCCGAAGATCCCCACCGCGCAGATCGTGGCTCCGAGCATGAGCAAAGCCCGCGCCACGGGGTCCACCCGCACATTGCGCCTCGAATCTGACAATCGCCGACGTGTCATCGTTGCCTCCCTGGCCTCCAGCTGCCCCAATCTTACTTCACGAAGGGGGAACAGGAAAGCGGGTGCATCTCACCATCAGGACAGCAGCCGATAGCACCGGAACAGCCACGTGGTAGATAACCCTCGCCGGGCCTCTTCCGGCGTTCTTGGTCTTCGCCCGCCCTTGCGGGACGTCGGCGCAGGAACGCGCCAATGTCCCAGCCCGTGTCCCATGCTATAATCACTCTTGATTGGATCAGCCGGGATCACTACGACGGAGGGTGAGTCATCCACAAGACACCGGTGGACTCGCGTCAGTCGAGCTCACACGGAATGAGTACCACACTATGCAAGTCATCCTGACGCACGAAAACGCAGACTTCGACGCGATAGCGAGCCTGCTGGCTGCTCACAAGCTCTATCCCGGGGCGCAGCCCGTGCTGCCGCGCCGGGTCAATCGGAATGTACAGGCGTTCCTCTCACTCTACGGTCCGGGCTTTCCCTTCACCCAACCTGAATCCTTGCCGCGCGGACAGCACGTCCAGCGCGTCATCTTGGTCGATACGCAGAAGCTCTCCTTCGTCCGCGGGATGGGCAAGACCATCAACCAGGTAACCGTCATTGACCATCACGCGCCCCCTGACGAGGTGCCTGAGGGCTGGCACATTCAGTCCGAGCCACTGGGGGCCACGACGACGTCGCTGGTTGAGGCCATCTCAACGCGCCTGATCCCCATCTCGTCGGTAGAGGCCACCTTGATGCTTGCCGGAATCTATGAGGACACAGGCAGCCTGACCTACGCATCCACCACACCCCGCGACCTACGTGCAGCTGCGTGGCTGATCGATCAGGGTGCAGACCTGGAGATAGCCACCGAATTCCTGGATCACCCGCTCACCGGCGCTCAACAGAGCATCTTCGATGGTCTGAGAGAGCATGTGGAGACTCAGGAGCTGGGCGGGCACCCCGTCGTCCTGAGCTGGGCTGTATCGCCACCAGACACGGAGGAGGAGATCTCCACGCTTGCTCATAAGCTGCGTGATCTCCTGGAACCCAGTGCGCTCTTCATCTTGGTGCAGATCGGCAACAACACACAACTCGTAGCGCGCAGCGCCACGGACGACATCAACGTTGCCGCCGTCGCAGAGCACTTCGGCGGCGGAGGTCACAACCGCGCAGCCGCGGCGCTTATTCGGGATCGAACCTCGGCAGGTTTGCTCGACGAGTTGCGCACCATCCTGACCGGCTATGTCCGCCCACGCATCAAGGTCTTGGATGTGATGTCGCATGGGGTACGCACCGTGGGGCCTGATGAACCGATCAGGAACGTCGCGCAGCAGATGCTGCGGACGGGACACGAAGGTTTCCCGGTCCTCGATGCCGATGAAAAGCTGCTGGGCCTCGTAACACGAAATGCCGTGGACCGAGCCGTGCAGCACCGGCTGGATCACCAGCCCGTCAGTCGAATTCTCCAGCCTGGATCGATGACAGTCTCACCACACGATTCGGTGGAGCGCGTCCGCGACTTGATGATCGATACCGGCTGGGGCCAGATTCCGGTCGCGCTCGACGGACACATCACCGGCATCGTGACCCGCACCGACATGATCCGGCTGCACCCTTCGTCGCAGACAACGGAACGCCAGAAGATCGGCCACCTGCTGGAGGAGTCGACGCCCGAGCCCTTGCTCACGCTGATCCGCGAGATCGGTACCGAGGCAGCCAAGGCCGGCTACGCGATCTACTTCGTGGGCGGGCTGGTCCGGGATCTGCTTCTCGGCCATAGCATTGTCGATGTCGACCTGGTGGTGGAAGGCGACGCCATCGAACTGGGCCGCACAATGGCAGCAGCTTGCGGCGGCGAGATCCGCAGCCACAAGCGTTTCGGCACCTCCAAATGGCTGCTGCCCGAGAATATCTGGGATACTATGCGAGCCCGGCAGCAGCACAACGGGGACTGGCGCCAAGGCGCCGGCAACGAGGCGCCGTATAGAGACAGGAGCAGGCTGCCGCACTTCATCGATCTGGTGACAGCACGCACCGAGTTCTACGAGCACCCGACCGCCCTCCCGATGGTCTCCCGCAGCTCGATCAAACAGGATCTGCACCGGCGAGATTTCACGATCAACACGCTGGCGATCCGGCTTGATCCCCAGCGTTGGGGCGAGATGCTGGACTTCTACGGGGGACGCGCCGACCTGGAGGATGGCGTGATTCGCGTGCTCCATAGTCTGAGCTTGGTCGACGATCCGACCCGAATCCTCAGAGCTGCGCGTTTTGAGGCGCGTTTGGGCTTCCGGATTCACGAACGCAGCGAAGCTCTGATTGCCGAAGCCATCCCCTTGCTGGATCGCGTAACCGGTGAACGCATCCGCCACGAGTTCGACCTCATTTTCCAGGAGGCGGCGCCGCAGGCTGTATTGGATCGTCTGCAGATGATGGGTGCCCTGCGCCAGATCCATGCCGATCTCACCAGCGACGAGTGGCTGACCGCGCGCCTCAGCCTGTTGATCGAGGCGTTCGCTCCCAGCATCTGGGATCTCAGCGATGATCTCGGCGACTTCTACTGGGCGCTGCTCCTTTGCCGGCTGGACCACAATGCCGCTGAGCAAGTTCGCCTGCGCCTCAAACTCTCCAGTTGCCTCCGGGAGCTGCTCAACTCGCAAGATGTCATACACAGGGTTCTGTCTAGCTTCTGCGACAAGGAGAAGGCGAGCGCCATCACAACCAGCCTTGATGAACTGAATCTGCAGGGTCTGGCACTGATGTGGCTGGCAACGGACAGCTCCCAGGTGCGGCAACTGCTCGAGCACTATGCCCGTGAGTGGAGACACATCCAGCCGGAGCTCAATGGGGATGATCTTCGGCAGCTCGGGTTCAAGCCAGGCCCGATCTTCCGCGACATCCTCTCATCACTGAAGGAAGCCCGGATCGATGGAGGCGCGACCACCCGAGAAGAGGAAATCGCGCTGGTTAGGGGAACCTTTGAGCCCGAGAACGGCTATTGAGCTAGACGATCGGAGCACCCGTGGAATCCAAATACTACCCATCTTACCAGGCCTTGGCGATAGCAGATCAGATCCTGGAAAGCATCGCAGGCCAAAACCAGGGCCCGCGGAGGGCGCGGTATCAGGGCAGGCTCGGCGCTTACTGGTACTGGCGCCTGCCGGCCGGCATACTGGTGACCTTCAGACTCGGATTCCGCATCACCGAGCGGCGATGGGACGTACTCCATGCCGAGGCCGTCACGCCAAGAGTCGGTCTCTTCAGCACCGCAGATTTCCCCTTTGCTATCTACGGAACGCTGCGAGAATCCCCACCCTA
>CBFCZM010000338.1:0-3588 GCA_965602565.1 uncultured Anaerolineae bacterium | reverse complement strand
TTCGTTAGGATCACCGGTGCCTTATGCACAAGCGCCGTCGCCAGATGGATCGCATCGGCGGCAGGACAGCCATGGGAAGCACGAAGTGTAGCCATATACTCCGTAACCGCAAGGTCAGCGTCCACCATAGTCAACCCGGGAAAGCGCTGGAACAGATCTCGGTAACGCAGGAGCAGGTCGTCGTCACCAGCCTTCTTGATGCCGGTAAGCACCTCACCAGCAGCCAGAACTGATGCGTAGGCCTGGAACTCGCCCCCAGCAATGGCACGCAAGAGACGCTGTCCAATGCCGTTCCCACTTGCGGGAGCGTTCGTCGAACATATACTGATGAGAAGTCACAGGGGGCTTTGTGGAACAGATCGACGAAGTATCACACGAGCAGTTGAGCGCCAGCATCACCCGGACGGGCCTCCGGTCCACAGAAGTTGACGAAGATCCGTGGGGCAGCTTTGTGGCATCGCCCGAACTGCGCAGCCTGGTGACTGAGGAAGCTGCGCTGGGCACAGTGCCTGTGTGGGCTCAGGAGATCGTCACGCATATGATCGCCAGCCCATTGCCCCCTTGCGGTCACTACGCTTTCCCGGCTCCCGTGGTTCAGATCATCGATGCCATCGGTCAAGAGCGTCGCCCCGATTCCGTGATAGGCTGCTACACAGCCGATCCGGCGCGGAAACGGCGGCTGCAGGCCATCGTCTACTGCCTCGACGCCTGGCTCCACAGCGCCCCGCTGGAGACGGCGATCTGGGAGCTGGAGCGACACAGCATCGATGGTAGAGATTGGGCCGGCATCGTCAGCCGCATCTTCGCCACCCTTGGCGAGCCGCACCCGCTACGCGTAGTGCTCATCGAGCGGCTCATCCACCGGCTGAGATGGTGGGTCAAGGTACACTCGTGGGACAACGACCCTCGAACGCAGTTCGGACTGGACCAGTATCTGGGCGATCCCCGCGGGGATGGAGATTGGGGAGACTTCGGCGATCCCGAGCTGCGCGATCCCTACTTCGTTGAGCTTCGCGAGCCGGACGTCGTCGCGATGGAGGAACGGATCCGGCACGAGGTCGCCGACGGCGGAGGGCTCCTGACCAGAATCCAGGAGACCTGGCTCTGTGCGCCCAAAGCATTCCGCTATATCGAGCGTGTGCTGCTGGAGATCGGGGCCGCCGGCACGACCAGCACGCCCGACTTCAGCCAACGGCTTCTCGACTGCGATGACACATATCCTGATTTCGAGCAAGCCCGGGAGTGGGAAGCTGCCTTGCTGAACAAGCTCGCCAGTTGGCTGGCAGGCGATAGCGACGCAGCCCCCGAACTGGGGCCGGTCACGCCAGCCAAGCACTGGCTGGCAGGATTGCTGCGATATCGCCTGATGCTGATAGACAACTGGAGCCGCTTCATAGGCGGACGTCCCAGGGGGCGCGGCGGCGAGCGGGGCATTCCGCGATGAAGGCTTGGCAGCCATTTCTGGAACACCCGCGACAGTTCTGGCCCCGGCAGTGGTCCGTCCAGTAGGTGCCTCGGGGCCAGAAGTACTATCACCATCTCAGAAGGGCTCAAGGCTCTTCTGCAAGCCTTGAGCCCCCCGATCACACGTGATCTCCGAGAGCCGGAGCGGGGCAACCTGCCCGCGGCGCACCAATCCCAGGTCAGACTTCGGACTTGAGACCTGCGACTTGTTGACTCTGCTTCAGTCCTTCTTCGGAATCCACACCCGCATCGGACCGGGGCCGCGGTTAGCCCAGGCGTAGTACGGCACCGCCGTCAGCGTCACCGGGCGGGTCGTCTGCTCGGGCGCGCCCGCAGGCAGATAGAGCACGCCCTCCCAGTCACCTTGCTCCGCAACGTTCCCTGGAATCTGGACGGTGACGACGCCATCGAGCAGATCCGCCTGCCACGCATCGGTCATCTCAGCGCCGGGATCCACGGACACGTCCAGCAGATCGACCTCGGCCTGATCGACCGCCTCCAGACAGTAGACCAAGGGGCCACGCTCCACAGCGATGCTGCCGCGAACCGCGTCAATGCGTGGGTTGGGAGCGGTGAACCGCGGCACCATCGCCAGGTGCAGCTCGATCACATCACCCACCTGCCAAGCGCGCTTAACAGCCGCGTAGGCACCGCCCGGGAAAAGCCCATCGACGTCCTCGCCATTCACCGTGATCGTAGCACCGGGGCACCAGCCGGGCACGCGCAGCGCCAACTCCCAGTCCGCCCCATCCGTGCTATCGATCGTGATCCTGACGTCGCCGTTCCACGGGTAGTCTGTCTCGACGGAGAAGGCCACCTGAGGGCCGGCAGCGCCGTGCGCGTTGACGTTGGACGCGAGGTACTGATGTAGCTGGACACCACCATCGCTCACGGTGGCCGCATAGTGGCCGACCACGGCAATGAGGCGCATGACGTTAGGTGGACAGCACGCACAGCCGTACCACTCGGGCCGCTCGATACCGCCCCGGCTCTGGAGCGGATTGACGTAGAAGTAGCGGTGACCGTCCAGCGAGACGCCGCTGAGGAACCCGTTATAGAGCGAACGCTCCAACAGGTCCGCATACTGCATCTCACCGTTCACCAACAGCATGCGCCAGTTCCACATCAGGCTTGCGATGCCGGCGCAGGTCTCGCAGTAGCAGCGGTCAGCGGGCAGCTCGTACGCGTCGCCAAACGACTCGCCCCTGAAGCGCGCACCGAACCCGGCAGTGAGATGCATCTTGTGCGCGGCCATGTCGTGCCACAGCCGCTCCATCGCCGTGAGCAGCGTGGCATCGCCGGTCTCAAGATAGAGATCGGTCACGCCCGCGGTCAGGTAGAGCTGGCGGACGGCATGGCCGGTGACGGCTTCGGCATCGCGCACGGGTATGTGGTCCTGATGGTAAGATGCGCCCCAGCGACCGTAGCCGCCCATCTCGCCACTTCCGCGCTGGTCCACGAAAAAGGCCGTCAGATCCAGATAGCGTCGTTCGCCGGTCTCGCGATAGAGCTCAATCAGGGCCAGCTCGATCTCGGGATGGCCGGGAGCGCCATCGCGCTTCCCAGGGCCGAAGATCCCGGCGATGTGATCGGCAAAGCGGCGGGAGACATTCAGCAGACGCGCGTCGCCGGTCGCACGGTGCATCGCTACGGCTGCTTCGAAGAGGTGGCCGGCGCAGTAGAGCTCGTGGTCGTGCGCCAGATTGGTCCAGCGTTGATCGGGCTTGAGCACCTGATAGTACGAGTTCAGGTAACCATCGTCCATCTGCGCGGCCTCGACCAAGTCGATGGCCGTGTCCGCCATGGCCTGGATCTCCGGATCAGGGCCATTCGCCAGGTCGTAGGCAACGGCCTCCAGCCACTTATAGACGTCGGAGTCCATAAAGACGGGTGTCTTGTACTCGCCCTCGCCACCACCTGCGGCCAGCCGCAGATTGTTGAAGTTGCCGGATGCCTCAAGTTTGCGGAACCCGTGGGGAATGCTCGCCTCGTGGTTCACGGCCTGCTTGTGACCCCAGAACCCGCCGGTCACGGAGATGCTGCCCAACGGCAGCGTACGCCATTTGTTGTGTGTACTGGTTTCCGTCAATACGTGCATGGTGATGTCCTTTCGATACACTAGAT
>CBFCZM010000337.1:0-3600 GCA_965602565.1 uncultured Anaerolineae bacterium | reverse complement strand
GTGTACCCGCAGGCACGCCTACAGGCGTGGCGGAGGCGAAACAGAGTTGATGGGAGGAGCAGACTATGACGACGTACATTCTGTCGCTGGGAAGTACACAAGCAGATTTGGCCACGGTCGGTGGCAAAGGGGCGGCGCTTGCACAGATGGTGGCAGCCGGTCTCCCGGTGCCTGATGGCTTCCACATTACCACCCGCGCGTACAAGGCGTTTGTCGCTGCGAACAGATTGTCGGCCGTGGTCCAGGTCTTGCTAGAGGAAGTGGATGTCGACAGACCGAGCACCCTGGGCGCAGCAGAGGAGACCATCCGCACAGTCTTTGGATCGGCACCGATGCCGCCGGACGTTGCTGCGGCGATCGCGCAAGAATACGCGGATCTGAAGGGCGTCTCACCGGTGGTAGCCGTGCGCTCCTCGGCGACGGCTGAGGATCTGCCGGACCTTTCGTTTGCCGGCCAGCAGGACACCTTTCTCAACATCGAGGGCGTGGACGCCGTTCTGATGGCGGTCAAGCGGTGCTGGGCCTCGCTGTGGACCGCCAGGGCTATCAGCTATCGGGCGCGCCATCACGTCGCGACGGAGCAGCTGAGTCTGGGGGTGGTCGTGCAGTGTCTGGTGCCCGCCGAGGTCGCCGGGGTTCTCTTCACTGCTAACCCGATGAACGGGCGTCGAGATCAGGCCCTGGTCAATGCGTCCTGGGGACTGGGCGATGCTGTCGTCGGCGGCGTGGTGACCCCCGACTCTTACACAGTTGACAAGTCAACGGCTGACGTGATCGCGCGTGAGATCGCCGACAAGACGGTGATGACCGTGCGCGTGGAGGGGGGGACTGAGGAACAACCTGTACCGGCCGATCTACGCCGGGCACCCTGCCTTAATGCAGCCCAACTGGCGGAGCTGGTGCGGCTGGGAGATCAGATAGAGGAGCTCTGTGGTGCGCCGCGCGATGTGGAGTTTGCCCTGGCTGACGGCGGCTTTGCGATTCTGCAAGCTCGGCCAATCACGACGTTGCCCTCGCCCGCAGACCAGGTCGCATCAGAGCTGCGTCCTCAATCGGACGTCGACTGGCCAATGCCTGATCCCAAGGGTAAGTACCTGCGGACCAGCATCGTCGACCTGATGCCCGATCCGCTGCTGCCGCTCTACGCGACGCTCGGGCTCCCAACGATCAACCAGACGATGGACATCCTGATGTCGGAGATGTTCGGGGCACCGGAGGGGACGCTCCCTGCGGGGACGATGCTGACCATCAACGGCTATGCCTATATGAGCGCCGGCTATACGCCCAAGCAGATGCTGCGGATGATGTGGTATATGTTGCCGAAGTATGGGAAGTTGATGCGCACAGGAGTCCAGTACTGGGAAGAGGGGGCTTACCCACAGTACAAGGCAACTACGGCAGCGTGGGAGCAGAGGGCGCCACGCGATCTCTCTCCCGACGAGCTTCTGATCGGAATCAAGGCCATGACAGAACAGGCGATGTACCACCTGGCTGCCTTAATGACCAGCACGATGGGACCGTCGGCCGGCTTGGAGGGGTTGTTCACGCAGATCTATGAGAAGATGGTGCGCCGTGAGGGTGACCCACCCGCTTCCACGCTGCTGTTGGGATTCGATAACATCCCTCTGGCTGCTGAGAAGACACTCTATGACCTGGCACAGTGGTCCCGCGCGCAGTCGGGGCTGGCGGCCTTCCTCCTGGAGACGCCCTCGACCGAGATCATCGCATGCGAGCGTGGTGGGGCTGTGCCCGAAGGCGTGGACGCGGAAGTCTGGCGTGAGTGGTGCCGGTGTTTCCAGGCCTACCTGAAGGACTATGGCTATGCTATCTACTACCTTGACTTCGCCCGCGAATTGCCTCTGGATGATCCGGCTCCGACAGCGGGGACGTTGAAGCTATACATGACAGATCGGGCCGGGAGTCCCTATGAGCGCCAGGCGACTTTCGCGCGACGCCGCGAGGAGGCTGTGGCCGGCGTTCGGAGGCGAATCAAGGGTCTCAAGAAATGGGCGTTTGGGAAATCGCTCGCCGCAGCACAGAAGCGTGTGCCGCTGCGGGAGAACGGCATCGCCGAGATTGGCCTGGGCTACCCGGTGCTGAGATCGATGCTGCGTGAACTGGGACGTCGATTCGTCGCTGCAGGCGCTATCGCCGAGGACGATGATGTCTTCTGGATGGAGATGGCTGAAGTGGTCGCGGGCGTGGCGGACCTGGTGCGGGACGATTCCCTGTCAGGGCTCCACGGGGCCATCGAGAGCCGCAAGTCCGAGTGGCGTGACCGGAGGAACTTGACGCCACCGCCGATGTTGCCGCCCAAGGCGAAGTTCATGGGTATCGATATCGCCAGCTTCTCTGCCGAGAGCGGCAATGTTGAGGGCAGCGCGGTCATCAAAGGCGTGGGGGCCAGCCCCGGGCGAGTCACGGCGCCGGCGTGCGTCTTGCACGGACCTGAGGACTTCGATCAGATGCAGGTGGGCAGCATCCTGGTCGCGGTGACGACAACGCCGGCGTGGACACCGCTCTTTGCGATGGCCTCGGGTGTCGTCACCGATATCGGGGGGCCGCTGAGCCACGGTTCCATCGTGGCCCGCGAGTACGGCATCCCGGCGGTGATGGGCACGGGCACGGTCACGAAGCTTATCAAGAGCGGTCAGACGATCACCGTCATCGGTGATACCGGCGAGGTGCTGCTGGCCGACGGCAACGGTGCGGCTCGATAGCCGATGGTCAGACACCGGGTATCGAGGTGCAAGATGACGCTGGATACGGATCGTCGGACTCTGATCGTACTTTCATTTGCTCTCGTCGTGGTGACCCTGGGGTACGGGATCGTGATTCCCGTCTTTCCCTTTGTCATCGAGACGCTGGGCGGCAGCGGGCGCGACATGGGGATCCTTGTCGCGCTCGCCGCGCTCACCGAGCTGTTGTTCGCCCCAATCTGGGGAGGGCTCTCCGACCGGGTCGGGCGCAAGCGGATCTTGATGGTGGGCATCGCCGGCTATGGCTTTTCGCTCCTTGGGATGGGGCTCGCGCGGCGGATGTGGGTTCTGATCGCTGCTCGGGCGCTCTCCGGTGTGCTTACTGCGGCGACGATGCCTTCGGCGATGGCCTATGTCGGCGATAGCACCAGCGACGAGGAGCGCGGCGGCGGCATCGGCATGCTGGGCGCTGCGTCCGGGCTCGGAATCATCCTGGGACCCGGTGTGGGGGGATGGCTGGGGGCAACCTCGCTGTCGCTGCCCTTCTTTGCCGGCGCTGCACTGGCGCTGGTGGCGCTGTGCCTGATCCTGGCCTTGCTTCCCGAATCGCTGCCAAAGGTGAACGGAGTGTCGTCTGCCATAGCGAAGCCGGTTGCCAAGCTGAGGGGCCAAGCGCGAGGTAACCTATGGCGAGTGCTCACCGGGCCTGCGGGCTTCACGCTTCTGTTGCTCTTTGTGGCCAGCGTGGGGTTGGCCAACTTCGAGGCCGTCTTCAGCCTCTATGCCGCGGTGAAGTTCGGCTATGGTCCCGAGCGAGTTGGCACGATGCTGGTTGTGATCGGCGTGGTCACCACGGTGGGCAAGGGACTGCTGACCGGGCCCGTGACCAAGCGCTGGGGCG
>CBFCZM010000336.1:0-3609 GCA_965602565.1 uncultured Anaerolineae bacterium | reverse complement strand
AACGATCCTATATATATATTCCTCACTCTTGTAGAGCAGATCCATGTGTTGTTTGCTCCTGATTGGTGATGATTCGCGAGATTCGCGGTTTGTTTCTCATCTTCTTATTGTTCCAGATGGATGAGGCCGCGGAGGCCGTTGATGAGCCAGGTGGGATCCTCGGCAGCTAGGTGCTCGGCCTGGCCCGGTTCGAGGCCGGCGATGATCTCGCCCTTGAGGGTACGCAGCACAAGGAAGGGCCGTGGGAAATCGTCCGCGGCGATGGCCAGCGGGGTGCTGGGCGGCCAGTGGCGATCGTCCAGTAGCCGTCTGTAGTTCACGTCTCCTTTCAGGATAACCAAGTCGGCCCGCTGCAGCGGGGCCCGCACTGCGATGGACATGTCGCGGAAACCGAGACACTGCGTCCAGAAGGGGTCGGTTGTCAGGGTCAGGCGCCGCTCCGCCAGTGCCTTGCCGAGCCTGTTGCCCAACTCGGCCACGGATGCTCCAGCATCCGCGGACGCTGAAGCGTCCGTGCCCGGGGCCTGCAGCAGATGAGTCATCCGCCGGATGTCCTGTGGCATCGCATCCGAGACGAAGAAGGGCTGGTTCTTGAGGTGGAAGGTCACCCTCTGTGCCCATCCCTGCGCCAACAGGTGGTCCGCGAGCACCAGATCGAAGAGGCTGTCCGCGCCGACGTTGTCGTTGACGAACGCTACCTCGCTTGCGCCGCCCGCCAACAGGCTGTGGACGGCGTCGGTGTGGTCGATGAGGATGTTGACTAGGTCCGCAACCGTGTCCCCGACGGCCCGCTGGTTGATGGTGAAGTTGCTCAGATCGGCACGGTTCCCCCACAGACACGCGTGCAGCAGCGGAACGAATCTGGCATCGCCGGGAATCGCTGCGATCCCTGGCCATATACCCGCCAGCTGACTCACCGCGGCGGCCTCCTGCGCCTGCTTCTGTGGGGCGAAGGGGTCCTGGCAACCCGCGGGTTCCGTGAAGTATCCGGTGGCTTCCAGCAGCCGCCGATAGAAGTAGGTCTCGGCGAAGTACCAGGGGACCTCAAGCCAGCTACGTCCCTCATACGCCGCGAGCGCGGTGTTCCAGAACGCGGCATCGCCGCCGGTCTCGGAGAGCGACTGGATGACGGAAGAGCCGCCATCCGGGCGCCGTATCTCGTCTTTGAACGCGATCAACCTGGCCACGATCTCGCCGGGATAGGCGTGGTCTGCGATCACGCGGGCGATGATCTGCGCCTTGCGCTCGATGATGGTCTGGCGCGCGAAGGATGCCGGATCCGACGTCATCAGGTAGGGCGGCAGCTTATCCGAATGCTGGCGTGGCGTTGGCACAGTCAGTTCCTGTCGCTCGGGCCGGCGAGATGCCCGGTGGGCGGCTCTCCCGTCAGCGGGACGTGGCGCGTGTGACGGCCGACTCAGCACGGCACCCCGTGCGCATCCGTAACCCTCAGAGTGGCCAAGATGGCCGCGGTCCGGAAGAACCTCTCGCCTACCGGGCCATCAGGCGCAGCAATTCTGCCTCGGCCTCGTTGCTCCACTCGATGTTGTTGCGCAGCTTGGCATAGACGGAAGGGAGCGCGTCCTTGAGATCGGCGAGCGCGGTGAGCGGCAGTGGCTTGAGGTGTGGGTAGATCACGATCTTGCCGGGGTAGGCAGTTTCCTGCACGGCGGCGAGGCCATCCCATGCCGCCTCCAGCGAGCCAATGGCTGCCACCGATCGATTGGGGGAGAGCTGGCCTCCCTCTGCCTGGAAGAGCATTGAGCGCATATTCTCAATGGTTGAGGCGGAGTGACCGATGACCCGGACCTGCTTGAGATAGACATTGCTGACGTCGATGGCAGCGACCTTGCCGCGCGCCACACCGGCGAAGATGTTCATCACACCTTCCTGACCCAGATACGTGGCTGCATCAGCGATCACAGGTGGCACGGGCGCCAGGATGATGATATCGTCCAGGCCGCTCTCCTTGAAGCGTGCCATCCCGGCCTGGTAGGCATCCTTCTCCATCGGATTGAGGCAGATGAACTCAATACCCTTGTCCGCGGCTTCGGCTTCGAAGCTGGTGCGAAGATCGTCCAGACGCTTGCTGCTGATGTCGGTGCAGACAATCGTACCCGGGTGATCTTCGGACTCGATGGCCCGCTGGACGTGCATACGCCCCATCGGGCCGCCGGCGCCCACAAACCAGGATGCACCGCCGCCCTTCAGCGTTGACCGAGCCGGAAGGTCGCTGTAGGCCTTGGCAATATCCGTGTCCGTGCCGCCAACGTAGAGCCAGCGGTTGTAGTGCACGCGTCCCACGTCGACGTTGACCATGCGGGCCATCGGGGCATCATCGATGATGCCCAAGATGCCATAGCTGGCCAGGTTCGGGCTGGCCCTCTCGATCGTGTCGGGGTCGGCGCCCAGGATGATGATGTCATCCACGCCCTTGCCCGAGCCGGTGACCTCTGCGGGGGAGGCTGGGGAATCGTCGGTCTCCACCGTCTCGGGGTCAGGCAGCTCCGCTACGACCTCGACCTCGATGCCGAGCTCCTCGGCCTGAGCGCGCAGCCAGCTCTCGAAGGCCTCCGGCACGTTGGTGAGCATCAGCTTGGCAGGATGGGACTGCTTGTCGAAACCTTTGCTGATGGTGTAGGCGTCCTTGGCGAGATCGGTCCCGATCACCCACATGGTGCCTTTCGGGCGCAGCATCGCGCGGTAGCGCAACTCGTAGGCGGCGATCACGCACGCCCAGGGCTCCGTCAGTGCGGCCTCTGCGTAGCCCGTCTCGAGCTGCACCGGGATCAGGTAGTTCCCGTGGTCGCCGTTCAGCACGCGCTGGTCGATCACGGCGTAGTCGGACAGGCCGCCCTGGATCTCATAGCCGTAGGCGTAGCCGATGCCATCGACAAAGATGTCGGCCTGCACGATGAAGCGATCTCCCACCTTGTAGTCGTTCGCCAGATACTCGCCGACGCCCACGACGGTTATGCTGACCTCGTGACCCAGCACAATCGGGTCCTCGCGCATGTCGCGGTAAATGCGAGGATGGTCCTGGCCGGCGCGGATGACTTTGATGTCCGAGAAGCAGTGCCCGCAGGCATCGTGCCGGACCAGCAATTCGTCCGGACCGTACTTGGGCATAGGGACCTCGATTGGCTTGCGGTCGACGCCCAGATTCCCCATCCCTGCGCCATAGAGCGGCCAGATGCGATTCTTGGGAGGCAGCGCGATTTCAGCACGCTGGTAGGCCGTGAAGTTGTCCGTCGTCATAGGGGGGTCTCCTTGTGTTGAGCTGTATGTGATAGTGGTAGTCTAGAGTCAAAAGCCAAGAGTCATGTTGCGCCAACGCAGTGAGTCCTGGTGATGTCTCACGATTCACAATTCACGATTCATTCGATCATCTGTAGCCTGCCTGCGGGTCCGTGGGCCGGTTGCTAGGGCGAGCATGACTCTTGACTTCTGACTCTTGATGCTTCCTCACGATTCACGATTCATCCACTCAACTGCAGGCTGCCTGCGGGTCCGTGGGCTGGTCGCTAGAGCAAGCATGACTCTTGACTTTTGACGTCTTCTCACGATTCAGGTCTCTGGACAGCAGTTGAATCGTGAATGGTGAATCGT
>CBFCZM010000335.1:0-3613 GCA_965602565.1 uncultured Anaerolineae bacterium | reverse complement strand
CGCGATAGGCCACATCGCCGTCCCCGGTGGCATCAACCGTAACATCTGCGGTGAAAACCTGTGTGCCCGTCTTGGTCGTGACCGTCACGCCGCGGACGAGGCCGTCACGCATCACAGCACCGGTCACCGGGCTGTAGAGCCGGTAGTGACAGCCGGCTGCTTCCAGCGCCTCAAAGCTGGCGATGCGAAGATAGTCAGGATGGATGTTCAAACCGTCGCCATCGATCATGTTCGCCCGGCCCGGCAGAGAGGCGTCCTCCCCATAAGCGAGCACCTTCTCGATAAAGAGATCGTGCACACCACCCCGCTTGCCACCGTCCAGCATCAGCCGGTTCACCGGCATCCAGGGACTGGTCGTCGCGATGCCGCCAAAGAAGCTGCGCGACTCAAGCAGGAGCGTGCGCGCCCCATTCATCGCCGCGGCCAGCGCCGCACCCAACCCCGCGGGCCCACCGCCGGCCACGATCACGTCATAGTCCGCATCCGCTCGCGGCACAGAATTCTCCATCTCAGCCCGACTCAACATAACCGCATCCTCCGTAGTTTCGCGTCTCATCTACGTCGAGAATGACTTCCGCTCCCGGGCCCAAAGGCTTTTGTGCTACTGTAGTGTGGCAGCCCAGGCTTTGAGGCCTTCCTTGCGTCACATTTCCGTGCTGCGTGGCGTGCGCCGGCGAACGTGAGGCCTATTCCGGTAATCACGACCTACGGCACCATGCCGGCCCACGCTATAGCGCTCGCGCGGGCCCCAGTCCGCGCTCTGTTCTGCGCACTACATTCCCATGCTTGCGCGGCGCGCGATAGCGCATGCCGTCTACTTCGACCCTAGCTCTGTGTTCCCGCCAGAATCCTCCGGCACCGTCCACGGGGTCTGAAGGCGTCCCCACTCCCCCGTGACCTCACGGTAGTGCGTCAACCCGTCTCGCTCCAGATAGACGTGTCCGGGCAGGAACCTATCGTTCAGGCGCTCCAGCCAGTCCTGCAGTTTCGCCTCCAGATCGCGCTGAAGATCGGCATCCGCCGGCTGGTCAATCAGGTTGGTCAGTTGGTGGGGATCCTCATCATTGTCGTAGAGCACCCATGGACCCCGCGTGCTGCGGGCGTAGGTGTAGCGCAGCGTCCGGACGCCCCGATACGCCAGCAACCCTTGAGCCCGCAGGATAGCAAAGCTAACCGGAGCGGACAGAAACGCCGATGGATCAGCATCCACGGAGGCTCCTCCCAGCAACTGCGAGGAGAAGTCCCGGCCCTCAACGGTTTCAGGGATCTCAACATCACAGAGCCCCAGCACAGTGGGCATGATGTCCGGCGCATCGATCAGGATCTCGGACCGGCAGCCCTCGCGACCGAAGGCCCTGGGATAGCGCAACAGGAACGGCACACGGATCGACTCCTCAAAGGGCACGACCTTGGTCCACAACCCTTGACTGTAGTGGCAGTCGCCGTGATCCGAGGTGAATATGAAGATCGTGTCGTCGGCGATGGACCCAGCCTCCAACGCATCCAGCAACATGCTCACGCAATCATCAAGCGCTGCAATGTGCGCATAGTAGCCTCGCAGATCCCTGATCGCTTTCTCGCGTTTGTCCTCAGCCACGTTGGGGCGGAGCTGAATGCCACGATCCGAGAACATCGCGCGGTACTCCTCAGGCACCACGTCGTAGGGATCGTGTGGCGTACCCCACGAGAGCATCAGAAAGAAGGGCTTGTCCCCACCGGCATGATCCTGAATGTAACGGCACGCGTCCTCGGTCTGAGCAATCGCATCGTAGCCATCCCACAGCTTGGGCTCGGGATCGGCCCCCCAAAAGTAGTGCGAGACCATGTAGTTGTGGTTACACTCGAATGCCTTCCAGTACTCGAACCCCTGATGGCTCTCCGGCGGGATGAAAGCGCGCCGCCCCCCATATGCGCCATCGGGACTCCCGTTCAGATGCCACTTCCCGACGTAGGCGGTGTCGTAGCCTGTCGCGCCGAACACCTTCGCGATCGAGACGGCGTCATCTGCTAGATGCACGTCATTGATGTAGACCCCGTGGGTCAGCGGATATTGCCCGGTGAGCAGACTGGCTCGGTAGGGGCAGCAGACCGGATGCCCGGACACGGCATTGGTCAGGTTGACGCTCTCCCCCGCCAGGCGATCCAGCGTCGGTGTGTGCGCGTTTGGGTCACCGGCGTAGCCGGTGGCCTGCGCGCGCATCTGGTCGGCAAAGACAAAGACGATATTGGGGCGTCTCATGATCTCGCTTTCATTACGCTATCTTGTGACCACAACTAACTCGATGTCCAGCAGCTTGGCCAACTTCTCGATCTTCCCCAACTGATGTCCGGTCCCCAGCGCGAAGTGGTGCGTGGAGCCGGTCTCCGTCCAAGCCTGACCAAATTCGCCGGGGCCCATATCCCCAAACTTGACGCGGGTGTTGGTGTTGCCGATCTGCAGGATAGGGCCGGGAATCGACTCTCCCTCGGCAGCGATGAACTTGAAGCGACCGTCCACCGTCTGGGTCAGCCCCAGCATCGTGACCGGGCCGTTCTTGACATTGAACTCCACCGAGACGCCGTGGCCGGCCTTACCGTGGAAGAGCTTCATGCCGCGCAGGATCGGTTTCTTGTCGCCAATAGCCAGATGGCCGGGGCCGTCGTGGCCCGCGACGACGAAGCCACCCTCGAAATCGAGCAGGTACATCTCGCAGAACGAGCCGCCGGCCTTGAAGTGCTCCAGCACAAACATCGCCGCGCAGGTCTTGAGATCTGCCTCACCCGCACAGGGGATGCCCCGCGCCGTCAGCATCGAGTTGCCCAGGATCATCGCCGCGGCAATGCGCTCATACTCGTTATCCTTCCACCCGCGGTAGTAGTAGGCCAGCCCATCGAGGTTGAAATCGTCAACCAACCGCTCCTCAGCAACTGCCACCTGCGCCGCCCAGCGGAGATCCTCCGGTTGCACCTGCTCGGTGATGCGATCGTATCCCGGCGGCGGCATATGGAACATCGCCTCGGTCTCGGCGACCCTGGCATCGATCTCGGCCTCGGTGATCTTCGCCACGCGATCCGCCAGATCGCACATCTCCAGGATCTCGATGTGAGCTCCCAGCTTCCCCTGGTGCATCGTGAAGTCGGTGTACATATCCAGCATGCCCGGATAGTAGTGACCCAAATGGCCCAGGCGGCTGTTCATCAAGGCCCGCTTGACCGCCGCCGCTTCGATCCACTCCTGGACTTGGACCCACACCCGCTCCTGGAAATCGCCACCCACGATGCAGTTGAACGGCAGTCCACACCGCTGGAAGGCGCAGGAGACCTCAGGCGCCGTCAGCGCAGCACCGATCAGCGTGAAGTCATGCGTACCCATGTTCTCGTAGTCCACCGTCGGCACCATCTGCAGCGCCAGCGTCAGATAGGGAGCGATGCTCCGCTGGGCGATGGGCACCAACACGTGCGAAGCCGTGTAAGTCATAATCTCGCCGATGATCAGGTCGACCTGCTCGCGGGCGAACAGGTCGCCGACCTCGGCGCTGCGCTCGGCGCGATCCACCAGTCCACCGTCCACGACCTCGCACCCCATCGCTTCCAGCTTCTGGATATGCCGCTGCATGGTTTCCTCAACAGCAGC